>CAMTAF010000048.1 GCA_947066955.1 uncultured Hungatella sp. | reverse complement strand
GTTTTTGCCTCAGTTCGAGTACTTCGAGTACTATAATTTTGATACACGAGTTATCGTTTTTTATTTTGCGTCCTGTTTTCCTGTTCGCAATTTTATTATATCGGGTTATTTTTCAGAAAAAAAGTACGCACCTTTTTATAACCCAGTCACATAAAAGTAACCCGGCTGCCCCAGACGGCACGAATTTAACATTGATGAGCAATCTTCCTTGCTTGACGCAATTTCTATATTAGGTTACAATTTGCATGTAACATTCAAATATGAACTTATGGAGGTGTCCACATGATGACAAAAGAAGAAATACCCGCCTGCCCTGTAGCTACCACCGTAGCTCTGATCGGAAGCAAATGGAAGCTGCTGATCATACGCAATCTCCGGACGCGCCCCTGGCGTTTTAACGAATTGAAAAAAGACCTGGAAGGGATCAGCCAGAAAGTGTTGACAGACAGCCTGCGGTCCTTGGAGGCTGATAGGATCATCACACGAACCGTATACCCGGAAGTTCCCCCGAGGGTAGAATATGCCTTGAGTGAGTTGGGCGAATCCATGCGTCCTATCCTTGATTCCATGGAAGCCTGGGGAATATCCTACAAAAAGTTAATGGCAGATACTTAAAAAGCCCTGCCTCCCCAGAGACAACATAAGGGCCGCGCGAAACAGAATATGTCAAAAAAGCCGCAGAATATGCACAGTCCCCTTGAGACAGATGTTTTTATGCTACACTGGCTGTTGATGATTGTTGTGTATAACAGTCACGTTTATTTCTATTGTAGGAAAGGGGTAAAAGATGTGAAAAGAACTGTGAAATCCAAAGCCGCGGTAATGCTGGCTGTCGCCATGTCAATGGCTAACATTACCGCGGCAGCGGCCCCGCTGACGGCGGAACCTGATAAGGCCACCCCCTCCAACGCGGACCGTAATCCGGCGGTATCCGGGGATGATCTGGTGGATGCTGTTGTGAATGTGACGGAAAATCTGCTTTCGCCGGAAACAGAAGGCAAGCTGGGGGAGGATATTGATTGGGTGTTGGAGGAGGACGGCACCCTGAGAATCAGCGGCAAGGGAGAAATTCTGGATGACAGCGGGGAAATGTTTTCTGAGTTTCCATGGTACGCCGTCAGATCCCATGTGACAAAGCTGGTAATCGGGGAAGGGATCACCGTCATCGGGGACGATGCCTTTGCCAGATTCTCAAATCTGAAAAGCGCCGGAATTCCCTCTACCGTAACTGAGATCAGAGCCAACGCGTTTTTTGAGTGCGCCGCGCTGGCGGATATCATTGTACCGGATACCGTGGCCACTGTTAACTGTTTCGCGTTCTACGGATGCGACAGCCTTCCTGACAGCACGCCGGTATCAAGAGGAAGCAAGGACAGCGACCGGATTTTCCATTGGAATATGACAAAGGGCGGAACACTGACACTCTACGGCAAAGGGAAGATGCCTAACTATTCAAGCTGCTACGAGGTGGCCTCTAATGACGATATCCGGGAGGTTATCATAGAGGATGGCATCACCAGTATCAGCAGCTATCTGTTCGTAGACTGCGTTAATCTGAAGCGGGTACAAATCCCGGACACCGTAACCAGCATCGGAGACGAGGCGTTCAGGGGATGTGAGTCCTTGACGGATATCAAGATACCGGACGGGGTAACCGATTTCGGCAGGGATGTCTTTGAGGGCTGTACCAGCCTGACAATCGAGACACCAGACACAAGAGGGACCTGGGAAGAAACCATCCAGTGGGTGCTGGACAAAGAAGGGACTCTGACCGTCAGCGGTTCAGGGTCCATGGAGAAAATGTGGTCTCCGCCATGGGATTCTTCAAAGGAAGATATCAAAAAGGTTGTCATTGGCGATAAGATCACCGCCATAGGAAGCAATGCGTTCAGTGATTGCTTAAACCTGTCGGAAGTCCATATGACTGCCAGCGTAACCAGTATCGGAGATTTCGCGTTCATGAACTGCAGCGGCATGAAAGAGTTTGATATCTCCCACGTCAAAACCCTGGGAAAAGACGCCTTCACAGGCACCGTGATGGAGGGCAGGACCCCTCTGGCCAGGGGTACCTACGGGGATAACCTGGAGTGGGAGCTGGACAGGCAGGGAACTCTGATAATCCGGGGAGACGGCGAGATGAAGGGCGACTCCCACAGCGTTCCCTGGAAAAGGTACAAGGATGACATTGCCAAGCTTGATATAAAGAAGGGCGTAACTACCATAGAAGACAATGCATTTGAGGGGTTTGTCAAATTGACAGAAGTGGTTCTTCCTGAGAGCGGCATGACTGCCATAGGCAATCTGGCCTTTTATGGATGCCGCCAGCTGGCAGTCATAAAGATACCCTCCGACATCGCCGCCATTGCAGACGGGGCATTTCTGTCATGCGATCAACTCCCCGAGGAAACCATTGTGGCAAAAGACTCCTATGAAAACACCTTTTTCTGGGAACGGACAAAGGGGGGCGTTCTGACCATAAGCGGTACAGGCGAGATGCCCTACCTGAATGTTTCCTTACATTTATTCCGTTCCGCCGAGGATGTTACGAAACTGGTGGTAAAAGAGGGCGTGGCCAATATCAGGCCAAACGATTTTAACGGCTGTAAAAATCTGGCCAGTGTGGAACTGCCGTCCAGCCTGACTTCCATAGGCCACTCCGCGTTTAAAGGGTGCGTCAGCCTCACTGGTATCGATATACCGAAAAATGTGACCATCATCGACGAGGAAGCGTTTTCCGGGTGTACAAATCTGGCATCTGTAAAGCTGCCGGAAGGAATACAAGAGATCAGGCGGCTGGCATTCAACCCTTCCGCGGTAACCTCTGTGGTAATTCCCAGGACCGTGGTTTTTCTGGAGCAGACCGCCTTCCCGGCGGGGATGAGAATGACATTTGAGAAGCTTGGGGACCTTACTTCCACTCCCCTCGAACTGACAAACAACGGCAGGCCTCTGGGAACCCGGAATCAGCACAGACAAAATTATATCGGGAATTGGAACGATGTGGTGAACTCTTATCTGTACCGCGGTGAGGACGGCAGTTATTACCGGGTGGAATACAAATCCGGGAATCTGATCATCGAACAGTTTGACTCCGGATTCGCCTTTGTCAAAAGCTGGGATGTTCCCATGGAACTACCTGTGTTCGGCGGCTTTTACGCGGGAGAAAACCAACTTTTTGTTGCGTTCGGCAAAAATAATATGGATGAGGACAGCAAAGCAGAGGTATTGCGCGTTGTCAAGTACAGCACAGATATGCGGCGCCTGGACTCTGTAAGCTACTACGGGATCAACACACAGATTCCCTTCCGGGCAGGCACCATGCGTATGGACGAGACAGACAAAGAACTTTATGTGCACACGGCGCATCAGATGTTCGTGTCTCTGGACGGTAAAAATCACCAGGCCAACATGACATTTGTCATCAATAAGGAATCTATGATCCCGTCTTACTCACGCTATTATACCAGCGGTAACGGAGGAGTGAGCCACTCTTTCAACCAGTTTATCAAGGTTGACGGCAGCAAAGTTGTTACAGCGGACCATGGGGACGGCAGCCCAAGAGCACTGTGTTTAACTGTGTTTGGCGCTGATGACATGGGCGGAGATTTGGAGGCGGAAGATTATATCGTTCTTGCCATCCCCGGAGAAGGCGGCGACAATTATACCGGCGTAGAGGCGGGCGGAATGGAATTTTCCCACAGCAGCTATCTGGTGGCCGGAAACAGCATTGACCTGAGCGATTATTCACACAGCAAAACAAAGAACATTTTCCTCACTGTGACAGACAAGAGCGATCTGTCGGCAGAGCCTAAATATATTCCGGTGACTGATTACCCGGAGGGCAGCAGCCACAATGTGTCTACTCCCCACCTGGTAAAGCTCTCGGAAAATGAATTCGCCCTGATGTGGGAGGAAGGAAGTTCAGGGGACACCATAAAGATCGCGTTCTTTGACGGAGAGGGCAACCGGCTGGGAGGCGGCGGCACAGGAACGATCTCGGGAAGCCTGTCAGACTGCCAGCCCATTGTGGAAGACGGAAAAGTGATATGGTATGTAACCGATCAAAATAATCTGACCTTCTATTCCTTCCCTGCGCAGGTCCCGGCTTCTGCTTCCGATGTCAAGGCAGCTGCTGTGACAGTGAAGACCAAAAGCGACAGTTCCGGCGGCAGCGGAGCGGATGACGGCAGTGGATCCGGCAGCGGCGGGGGAAGCGGATCCGGAGGTATCGGGGACGGTATCGGCGGCGGATCCGATGGCTCCGGCGGGGGCTCTGGCAACGGTTCCGGCGGGGGCGGCGGCTCCAGTTCCGGCGGGGGTGGCGGCTCCAGTTCTGGCGGGGGCGGCAGCAGTTCCGGCGGGGGCGGCGGTTCCAGCTCCGGCGGGGGCGGCGGCTCCAAGGGAACTTCCGGCGGTCCCTCCGGAGGCGGCGGCAGCGCCTCCCCGTCTTCTCTCCCCGACTACGTAGTCACGGGAACCTGGAGCGAGGTAAACGGCCAGTGGCGGTTTAAGGACTCCTCTGGACAGGATTACACAGGCAGGTGGGCAGCGGTCTACAATCCTTACGCCAATACCGCGGCAGGCCAGTCCGCCTTTGACTGGTTCCGCTTTGACGCATCCGGCAATATGGTGACAGGATGGTTCCAGGATACAGATGGATGCTTTTACTATCTGAATCCTGATTCTGACGGTACCAAAGGAAGGATGCTCACAGGCTGGGTATGGATTGCCGATGCCTCCGGCGTCCGGAGATGCTGCTATCTGAATCCCAACTCTGACGGCTACAGGGGACGCCTCATAACCAATACCGTCATTGACGGCTACACCATCAACGGGGACGGCTATTGGACGGTGAATGGTGTTGTCCAGACAAAATAGCTTTGAAACATGGAAGGGGAAAAGAAAATGAGGAAAAATGCGGTTGGTATCCTTCTCATCAGTATTCTGACGGGAAGCCTGTTAAGCGGATGCCAGACGGCCCGGCCATCCAGCACAGCGAAGACACAATCGGCTCAGACTCAGACATCGGAGGCTTCTTTAAAAGACACGCCAGAGAACCAGCCAGAAGGTGACACAGAAGGCGAAACGCCAAATCAAACAAACCACCAGAACGAGGCAGAAAGCAAAACACAGGGCGAAACGCCAAGTCAAACAGATAACCAGAACGGGACAGACGCTTATCAAAATACAATCAAATGGCTGGACGAGGCATTTGCGGCAGGAGAATTTTTCGGTATTGACGATTCTACGATTTATAACGGGTGCATTCATGAATACACAACCTTACAGCGATGGACAGAATCAACCGGCTATTACGAGACCCTGTTTTATGACAACAGCTATAATCTGCTGCATGTTCAGGCTAATGTCAGCAATCCTGCCACTGTATCCATTTCCGGCGAGTATCAAGTACAGGAAAATGGAGATATCCGGTTAAAGCCTGTATTGTATACCCTTTTAAACGGATCAACTCCCGGCACCGGTACCTTATCTCCCACCACATGGGTATATAAGGAAGAGGGAACCTATGAGTATACAGACACTAATAATAGTTCACACACGATCCTGCGCCTGAATTGGGACGATATTGTGGTTGATAACGGGGAAAATGCCATCGGCAGTATCATTGCTTTTGGTACCGATCCCTATTCCTCTGATCCTATCCTGTGGAGGATTGTGGATCAACGTGAAAATACGGTGATGGTAGTCAGCGAATATTTTGTGAGGGCGGATGGACAATGGTATACCACCGAGTATCAACACAGCGGCTGGGACACTCTGACATGGGAAACAAGCGATATGCGCACATTCCTGAACCACCGTTTTATCCAGAACAGCTTTAGTCAGTCAGAACAGGCGGCTATTCTGGAGACATCTGTGGAGGGTACCGACAATCCCTATACCGGAGCGGACGGCGGAAATGATACCGTTGACAGAGTCTTTCTTCTGAGTGTGGATGAGGCGCTCCATTATTTCAGCGATGCGGACAGGATGGGATACAATCCGGAAGGAATCAATGGTTCGTGGTGGCTGCGGACACCCGGATATGGGAACAGTACAGTAGCGGTGATCTGGAAAGACGGACAAGTGTATGATTTTGGAGGGTTTGCCCCCAATGATACCGCAGGAGTCCGCCCGGCTATGTGGCTGGATACGGAAAAGATGAACAGTATCGCCCAGGAGGAAATTCCTCCTGAGGAAGAAGAAAACGCCACCGCGACCAACCCGCCGGAGGAAGCGGAAAGCACCGGTGAAACCACCCTGCCGGAGGAAGTGGAAAACATCGATGGGGCAAACTCGCCGGAAGAAGCTATGGAACTGTTGGTATCCATAGCGGATCGTAGAGATATCCGGCTTTGGATTGAGGTCCAGGCAGATGCTCTGATTATGCCGTTTATAGAAGAATACAAGCAGACAACAGGTGAAGATCTATCTACACTCAGCCGACATGAGCAGATACAGATCTTATACGGGGATTATATAGAGTCTGCGGAGAATGGGATGGAAGGCCAAAACCGGGCGTATGGAGGCCGAATGGTTTCTGAAGAAGAATTTCTGCTGGCTCTGGACAACATGGGCGTTTGTGTAGATTGGGACAATCCTGAGAAATATATGGCAGAGCTGCGGGAAATCTGCTGCACAGATACACTTAATTATTGCATACTATATGACAGCAGGGATCCGGGGACGGAGGAGCCGTGTCTTCTTGGCTACTATGAAGACACAAGGAAATGGATTCCAATCTTTTCCGCCTTTGTATTCCCACGTTTGTATACTAACTCCTGAAGATTACGTTCCTGACATGCTGAGTCCTCCAGCGAAGATACTTCCGAAAAAGATTATTTCCGCCGGAACAATTTCAGGGTCATGCCCGCTTAGACGGGCATGACCCTGAATCTGAAAAATCACTATAATATAAGATTTGGTATTAGAAGTGAAATTTCCTACCGGATATTCCCCGCCCTGTCTTGTCCCCAATACTTGTCACACTTTTAGGTTCATAATACATCTTGTGCAGAATTAAAATGTATACTATAATAAAGCCAAAATAGAAAAGATAGTGAGATAAAGTGTTGCCTCGGTGGATGGACCATGCAGAAACCCTCAGGGAGAACGTCAACGGCTTCATAGACCAGGCGATTGATGAAACAATGAACGGGACGAAGCAACCCGGCGCATGGGGCTTGACTCGGTAATAGGTGGCAAGCTGGGGCAGGACAGTGAAAAAGGACAGGAGGGATAACAATGCCGATCATATCAAAGTTTTACGGAATTATAATCAAGATGTATTTTCAGCAGAGCGAGCATAACCCGCCTCATTTTCACGCCGTATATGGTGAATATGTGGGGGCATTTGACATTCAGACACTCGATATGATAGAAGGCGATATACCTGCCAAAGGACAGACACTAATCAGGGAATGGGCAGCAATGTACAAAGATGACCTGCTGAAAATATGGAACACACAGGAATTTAAGAAACTTCCACCGCTCAAATAATCATAGGCCACAGAAAGGGGCAATATTATGTTTTACAGGGTGAAAGAAGTCCATCCGCTACCAGCATATAATGTTCTTGTTAGTTTTGTTACAGGGGAGCGCAAACAGTACAACGTTGCGCCGTTGTTTGAAAAATGGGACGTATTCAAAACTCTTTCCAGCGTCAAAGGGCTGTTTGAACAAGTAAAAGTGGACGCCGGCGGCTATGGCATATCATGGAATGATGATATAGATTTGTCCTGTAACGAGCTATGGGAGAACGGAACACCGATAGAGGCGGAATCATAAAACCTCTTAGCAATGTTCCGCAAAATAATCCGAAAGCCCGGCAAACTGTTCCAATGTCAGGGCTTCGCCTCTGACAGCAGGGGGCAGACCCAGGCTTTCGATGGCTGTCCCGATCAGTTCCTTTGAGAAGGGAATCTCCGGGGAATTGTTCAGGCCGTTCTGCAGAGTCTTCCGCCTCTGGTTAAAGGATGCCCGGATAATCCGGAACATCAGCCCTGGGTCCTTCACCTGCACCGGAGGCTCCTGATGCCTGGTGAGGCGGATGACCGCGGAGCCCACGTTGGGCCTGGGCATAAAGCAGTTGGGGGGCACATTGGCCGCTATATAAGGTTTGGCATAGTACTGCACTGCCAGAGAGAGGGCGCCGTAATCCTTGCTCCCCGGCCCTGCCTGCATCCGGTCCGCCACCTCCTTCTGGACCATGACCGTGATGTTGTCCACGGGAACCTGGCTCTCAAACAGTCCCATGATAATGGGGGTGGTGATGTAGTAGGGCAGGTTGGCCACCACTTTTAAGGGGCGGGACTGGTTGTAAACCCGGGCCAGCTCATTGATATCCACTTTCAGGATATCGTCGTTTATGACAGTGATGTTGTCATAGCCCTCCAGGGTCTCCTCCAAAATGGGGATTAAGTTTCTGTCGATCTCCACCGCCACCACATGGCGGGCCTGCTCTGCCAGATACTGGGTCATGGTGCCGATCCCCGGGCCGATCTCCAGAACGCAGTCCTCCCCCGTGACCCCCGCCGCCCTGACGATCTTGTCCAGGACATGGGGATCTATGAGAAAATTCTGGCCGAATTTTTTCTGAAATGTGAAGTTGTGCTTCTGGATGACCTCGATGGTCTTCTGGGGGGTTCCTATTCTGGACTGGGATGTCTGTTCCATAAATGGGGATTCCTTTCTCTCATCTCGTTTGCGGCAGGCGGTACAATCTCCTGGCGTTTTCATTGGTTATCCGGATGACCTCGTCTTCCGGGATTCCCTTGATCTGGCTCACCGCCTGGACCACATAGGGAAGGTTCAGGGAAGAGTTCCGTTTCCCCCGAAAGGGCACAGGAGCCAGGTAGGGACAGTCCGTCTCCAGCACCAGCCGCTCCATGGGCATGTACTCCACAACCTCTTTCAGCTTTCTGGCGTTTTTAAATGTAAGGACGCCGCCCACTCCGATGTAAAATCCCATGGCCAGATATTCTCTGGCCAGCTCCACCCCGTAGGAAAAGCAGTGGATCACGCCTCCCATGTCCCCTGCCTTCTGATCCTTCATAATGTCCAGGGTGTCTTTTGCCGCGTCGCGGCTGTGGATAACCACAGGAAGCCCCACCTCCCTGGCCAGGTCAAGCTGACGGACAAACCAATGTTTCTGAATCTCCCGCTCCGGCTCATCCCAGTAATAATCCAGGCCAATCTCTCCCACAGCGACTACCTTGGGCTGCCCAGCCATCTCCTTCAGCCAGTCCATAAGCTGGTCGTTCAGCTCTCCCGTCTCGTTGGGATGGACTCCCATGGCCCCGTAGACAAAGGGATATCGCCTGGTGAGCTCCAGGGTGCTTTTAACAGTCTGGACGCTGGCCGAAACGTTGACCACTGCCTGGATTCCGTTAGCCGGAAAACCGGACAAAAGCTGGTCCCTGTCCTCGTCAAACGCCTCGTCGTCATAGTGGGCATGGGTGTCAAATATCATGTCTGATCTCCTCTCATCCTGTCAGCTTCCCTTCCAGCGCAGTCCTAATCAGCGCCAGCGCCAGAAGGTGGGCCGGATAAAATACGTAGAAAAACCATTTTCCCCTTCCGCTGCCCCTGGTGCCGTCGTACATGCGGATGGGGATAAAGGCCAGTATAGCCCCGGGCTCCCACAGCAGGCACAGGCTTCCGGCCAGGGTCTGCCCGGGAGCGTCATCTCTAAGCATATAGAGCAGGGTAATAAAAAACACGCCGAACACGCCGTAGTCGCACCTGGTCAGCCAGGCTGCCAGACAGCAGCCCGTGAAAACCCCTGTCTGGCCCCACCTGTTTCCCTCCCGCTCATACCTCCGGATTCCCGCCATAGCCAGCAGGCCCAGAAAAAGGGTGACGTACACATTTTGATGCGCCGGATCAAACCAGGCATTGAACGCCGCTAAATCAAAGGGAATCTCCGAGATCAGGGCAAAGGCAGACAGCCGCCTGACGTATTTTTTCACGTCCCTGGTGTGGAGAAATCCTTCCACCAGAAGAAAGCAGAAGATGGGAAACGCGATCCTCCCTGTGAACCGCATCACCATGTCCGCGCCCCGCCACACCGCCATATGGGGGAGGTTCCCCTGGCCGCGGCCCAATATGCTGTTTTCTATGAGCGCCACCGCGGTGTGGTCGATCACCATGGAGATGACGGCGATGAGCTTCAAGGTGTCGCCATTCAGGGCCCGGAAATTATTCCCCATCCCCGTCTGCTCCCCATCCCTGAAAGGAGTGAAAGCTCTTCATCAGCAGATCTCCGCCCCTGACGGCATGGTCTTCTCCGGCGTCATCAGGGCCAGATTGCCCTCCCCGTCCTCGGCGCACAAAAGCATTCCCTCGGACAGCTTTCCGGCCATCTCCCTGGGAGCTAAGTTCACCAGCACCATGACCTTCTTTCCCACCATCTCCTCTGGCGTGTAGTGGGCCTTGATGCCGCTGACGATCTGCCTCACCTGGCTTCCGATCTTTACCTGGCTGCACAGAAGCTTTTTGGACTTCTTCACCGCCTCGCAGGCAATGATCTCGCCCACCTGGAACTGAAGCTTCGCAAAGTCGTCGTAGGTGATCTCCGCCTTCGGCTCCACATCCACAACTGCCTGCTCTGCCCCGGCATTCCCGTCTTCTGCCTGGCCGCTGCCCTCCTGTTCTTTAGGCTCCTTCGCCTCTTCCTTTGCAGCCTCCGCTGCCTGCTGCTCCTCAACCTTGGCCAGCACCTCTTTGATATCCATGCGGGCAAACAGGATCTCCGGCTTGTCCGTCACCTTGCCGCCGTTGGGGTACAGTCCGAACACATCCATTTTGCACAGCTCCCTCTTCTCTGTGTTCAGCTGCGCCAGAATCTTTTTGGAGGTGTCAGGCATAAAGGGCTCCAGGAGGGAGGCGCCTATGGTGATGGCCTCCGCCAGGTTGTAAAGCACCGTAGCCAGGCGGTCATGTTTGGACTCATCCTTTGCCAGGGCCCAGGGCATGGTCTCGTCAATATACTTGTTGCTTCTGCGGAAAATGCCGAAGATCTCGCTGATGGCATCCGCCACCCTCAGCTGCTCCATCTTCTCATCTGCCTTTTTCACAGCCTCCAGCACCACGGCCTTCAAATCCTCGTCAACCGCTTCCGCCACGCCTGTGTTGTTTACCTCTCCGCCGAAATACTTGTTGGACATGGAGATGGTCCTGTTCACCAGGTTGCCCAGGATGTTGGCAAGGTCGGAGTTGAGCCTCTCCACAAGGAGTTCCCAGGAGATAATGCCGTCATTGTCAAAGGGCATCTCGTGGAGCACAAAGTACCGGACCGCGTCCACGCCGAAGAAATCCACCAAAGTATCCGCGTAGAGCACATTTCCCTTGGACTTGCTCATCTTGCCGTCCCCCTGGAGAAGCCAGGGATGCCCGAACACCTGCTTTGGCAGGGGAAGGTCCAGAGCCATCAAAAAGATGGGCCAGTAGATGGTGTGGAAGCGGATAATGTCCTTGCCGATCAAGTGGAGGTCAGCAGGCCACAGCTTCTTAAACTGCTCCGTGCTCTCGCCGCCGCAGTCATAGCCGATGCCCGTGATATAGTTGGTGAGGGCATCCAGCCACACGTAGGTCACATGCTTGGGGTCAAAATCCACAGGAACCCCCCATGTAAAGGAGGTCCTGGACACGCACAGGTCCTGAAGTCCCGGGAGAAGGAAATTGTTCATCATCTCGTTCTTCCTGGACACCGGCTGGATAAATTCCGGGTGGTCGTTAATGTGCTTGATGAGACGGTCCGCGTATTTGCTCATCTTAAAGAAATAGGCTTCCTCTCTGGCCGGCTGCACTTCCCGCCCACAGTCCGGACACTTGCCGTCCACCAGCTGGGACTCTGTAAAAAAGGACTCGCAGGGCGTGCAGTAAAGCCCCTCGTAATACCCTTTGTAGATGTCTCCCTGATCGTAGAGCTTCTTAAAGATCTTCTGCACCTGCCGCTCGTGGTCCTGGTCCGTGGTGCGGATAAATTTGTCGTAGGAAGTGTTCATCAAATCCCAGATGGACTTAACCTGTCCCGCGATGTTGTCCACATATTCCTTGGGCGTCACCCCGGCTGCCTGGGCCTTCAGCTCGATCTTCTGGCCGTGCTCATCTGTGCCTGTCTGGAAAAACACATCATATCCCTGGGCTCTCTTATACCTGGCAATGCTGTCCGCCAGGACGATCTCGTAGGTGTTGCCGATATGGGGTTTTCCCGATGTGTAGGCGATAGCTGTTGTAATATAATAAGGCCTTCTGCAATCTTTACACATATCTTTTCCTCCTTGGATAATCGGTATCGGCACGCGGCGCAAGCGCCACCTGCCAGGTCGTCGGAAGGCATCCTGGAAATGCTCCGCATCTGCCTTCCTCCTAAAAAAATAAACTGTTCTTAGTGTACCTTCTAAAATATCTTTCGTCAATCTTTTTTCATGAGTTGTATTCCGGGGAAATATAAATTATACTATAAAGAAACAAAAAACGGGAGGTAATCATCATGAACCACCGAAAACATATGGCGGCGTCCCTTGTGTCCGCCATACTGATGCTGACCCTTTTTCTTCTCTCCGGATGCAGCCGCAGCCTGCCCCGGGATGAGACTACCTATGAAACCTATACGGCATCGTCCAAGGACCAGCCCCAGTCTTCTGTCTCCTTCAGCGAGGATGACCCGAAAGTCCTGGAGGCCAGGTCTGCCTTTGAACAGTTCTGCGACGACCTGTTTAAGAGCCAGCTGTCCGATGACTTCTTAAGTCTTCATTATACCCTGGCGGACCCTGCCGCATACGGCTTGGGCGACTGCCCCAGGACCTTTGGGGAGTTCTCCCTGGAGACTCTCAAGGACAGTTCCCGGCTGAGAAAGGAGGAGCAGGCAAATCTCGCCTCCATCCCGGAAGAGCTCCTGACCCAGGACCAGCAGCTCACTTACCGCATCCTGGAGGCCTCCTATGAGGCGGAGGAGGCCTTTGACGGACTGGAGCTGTATTACCAGCCCCTTGCCCCCACTGTGGGCATCCAGGCCCAGCTTCCCGTGCTCCTGGCCGAATATATTTTCTACAGCCGCCAGGACGTGGAGGACTATCTGGCCCTGCTCTCCACCATTGACACCTACTATCAGCAGCTCCTGGAATTTGAGCAGGAGAAATCCCGGGCAGGGCTCTTTATGACCGACAGCTGTGTGGACACCATCACCCAGGACTGCCAGGCCTACTTGCTTCCGCCGGAAAACAATTTCCTCTCCGTCACATTTGACCAGCGGCTTGACGACATGGCGGATCTTACGGACCAGGAAAAGGCAGACTATAAGGCCAGAAATCTTCAGGTTCTGTCCGAACACTTTATCCCCGCCTATGAGCTGCTCCTTGACGGTCTGGGAGAGCTGAAAGGCACCTGTACCAATGAGCAGGGCCTGTGCTACTACCCGGAGGGAAAGAAGTATTACGAATACCTGGTACACTCATCCACAGGCACCAACTATGACACCATCGACAAGCTGCGGGATGCCATCAACAATCAGATCAACTATGACGCCGCGGCGATGCAGAAGCTGCTCATCGACCACCCGGAGCTGGGGGAGCAGCTGGATACTTACCAGTTTGCCTACACGGAGCCTGGAGAGATCCTGGAGCATTTAAAAGAAGTGATCCAGAAAGATTTTCCCATACTGGAGTCTGCCAACTACACCACAAAATACGTTCCGGAGTCTTTAGAGCAGACCCTGAGCCCTGCCTTTTTCCTGGTTCCTCCCATGGACCGGTATCTGGACTGCGTCATCTACATCAACAACGGGTCCGTGTCCGCATCCGGGGATCTGTACACCACCCTGGCCCATGAGGGATACCCCGGCCATTTGTACCAAAACGTGTACTTTCTGTCCAAATGTGACTCTCCGGTGAGAAATATCCTGAATTTCAGCAGCTACAGCGAGGGCTGGGCCACCTATGTGGAAAATTATTCCTACACCACGGACAACGGCCTGTCCCCTGAACTGGGCCAGCTCCTGGCCCACAACGCCTCCGCCACTTTGGCCCTCCACGCCATACTGGATATTAACATCAACTACTACGGATGGTCAAAGGAGCAGGTGGCCTCCTACTTAAATGAGACCTTCGGGATCACGGAAAGCCAGGTGGCCGAGGATCTCTATCAGTACATGCTGGGCGCTCCTGTCAATTATCTAAATTATTATGTGGGATATCTGGAGCTTGTGCTCATGAGAGATCAGGCAGAGGACACGTTGAAGGAAAATTTTGTCCTGAAAGATTTTAACCAGTTCATCCTGGATATCGGGCCCGCGCCCTTTACGGTGATCCGGCCCTATTTCCAGGAATGGCTGAAAGCGCGTTCTTAGAAGACAGGAAGATAACGAAAAAGCTGCCGCGGTTTTACTTCCGCGGCAGCTTTACAATCCGGTTATTTTTCATAGTCATCTGTATATTCCAGATAATCTTCCTCACCCATGGTAAGATTGGGGCTTGTATAGAGATCTCCGTTTACCAGAATCTTTAATTTATCCAGCTCATAGTTTTCGATAAATGTGTTGGCCACAGCATTGAGGAGCAGCTGTTCCTTGGCAGCGTCCGCCTGGGGAAACTGTGAAAGATCCAAGGTTCCCACTCTCTCCCCGCTTTCAGCAGCTTCCACGCCGGGGCCTGCTTTCTCGCCGCCTTCGATGTTAAAAGCCGTTGCCTGGGTTCCTTCCGCCAGCACCCCTTTCTCGATCAGGCAGTTCACCAGGGCCTCCTCTGTCAGGGCCTCAAGATCCACGGACTCGCGGGCCAGCTTGTCGCCGCTGCTGTTGATAAAATAGATGAACGCCATCTCATACACCGGGGCATCCTGGTCCGGAAGCCTCTCAATTGCGGCATTGCTCTCCCTCACCATCTCCGGGGTGATGCCGTCCGGGTTCCCGCCCCCTGCCTGGGGAATGGTCTCGGAAACCTGTGTGGGCGTGCATGCTGTCAGGCTCAGCGCCATCATAATCCCTGCAAAAAACATGATCCATCTCTTCATGATCAAACATATCCTCCTTTTACCTATTGCCAGCTTCGGAACCATTTGTTTAGTTTTGTCAGCGTCCTGACCAGCATCTCCAGCTCCTCGTGATTCAGTTCAGCGGAGACGCTGTCGATCATGGCCTTGTGAAACCTGGCGTGGTGCTCGTAGGCCTTCCTCCCTTTTTCGGACAAGGAGATATAGACTTCCCGGCGGTCCGCGGTTCCCCGCTGCCGTGTCACATATCCCTTCTTCACCAGGCTGTTCATGGCTATGGTCAGCGTACCTACAGTGACAGATAAAAGACGGGCTATGGAAGACATATTCTTAGGTTCACCGATTCCGATGGCCTCGATGACATGCATGTCATTGTTGGTCAGATCCTTATATTCTTCGGTGATGATCGCCTTCTGTTCAATATCCATGATATCGCGAAACAGATTCACCAGTACTTCATTCAACGTTTGGTACGTATCCACGGTCTGTCCTTTCATCTGACGGTTCTCAAAGCTTCCTGTTCACCCGAGCCCCGCTGTCCGGCGGCTATTCGGTATCTGCGTCTTATCCGGCGCGGCTATTATTATAACTGATTTCCTCATACAGGGCAACTACCTATTCCTTATAGTTTTCTTAAAAAATATGGTGAAAATGCCAGATATCTCCCTAATATCACGCTCATGGCAACCCCGGCAGCCGTGGCAAGAAGCGCCCCCGGCAGGGTATGCCTTGTCTTTTTTATCCCCGCCGAGAGGAAATAGATGCTCATGGTGTAAAAAACCGTCTCCGTGCAGCTGAGCATCAGCGAGGCCATCATCCCCAGCTCCGAGTCCGGCCCGTACTGTTTAAAAATATCCAGAGCCAGGCCAGTGGCCGCGCTGGAGGAAAACAGCTTCACCACTGCCACCGGAAGCAGCTGGGAAGGAAATCCGATCTTCTGTGTCCACTGCCCAAGCCACCCTGCTGCCGCCTCCATAAATCCCGACGACCGAAGCACTCCCACCCCCACCATCAGCCCCACCAAGGTGGGAAGGATGCCCGCCACTGTCCTGGCGCCCTCCTTCGCGCCCCTGACAAAATCGTCATAAACCGGGCGTTTCATCAAAAGCCCAAAAACCACTATGTACAGCATCACCAGGGGCATAATATAGTCTGACAGATACAGAATCATTTTCATAAAATCCCTTGCCTCCCACCAGAAGATTTCTATTTATTAATATAGATATTTTCTCTCTATTTATTCCCTTTCCCCCCTTTTCAAACAGGGTTCCTTTGTGTAAAATATGGTTTGACAATGGCAGGTGACGCAAAGCGGCGCGTGCCGTTTCCAAAAGGAGGTTTTGATCATGAATCTGTTATTTTTGCAATATCCTACCTGTTCCACCTGTAAAAAGGCTAAAAAATGGCTGGATGAAAACAAAATCAGCTACAGGGACCGTCCCATTAAAGAGCAAAACCCGTCACAGGAGGAGCTGCGGGCCTGGCATAAAAAGAGCGGCCTTCCCCTGAAACGGTTCTTCAACACCAGCGGGGCCGTTTACCGGGAGGCGGGGCTGAAGGACAAGCTTCCCTCCATGACCGTGGAGGAACAGTTTCGCCTTCTGGCCACGGACGGGATGCTGGTAAAGCGTCCTCTTCTCATCGGGGAGGATTTCGTGCTTGTGGGATTTAAAGAAGACGAATGGAAGGAGGCTCTCAAGATTTGAAACCCATTGACACTGAGATTTTTAAACCGGATTTTTCTGAATTTAAAGAAAAGACAAAGGCCTTTTATGCCGGAGAGATGGACAAAGGCGCTTACAAAAGCTTTTCCGGCTATTTCGGAAGCTACGCCCAGAGAGGGGGGCAGGCCAACATGCTGCGGCTGCGCATGCCTGCCGGAGTGGTCACCAAAAAGCACATGGCATTTACCGCGGACATGATCCGCCGATACAAGGTTCCCCGCCTCCACTTTACCACCTGCCAGACTATCCAGCTCCACGACCTGGGGCCTGACGCGGCCGGGGAGATCATGGAGGCGGCTCTGGACGCCGGGATCGTCACCCTGGGGGGAGGCGGAGATTACCCGCGAAACGTCATGTGCTCCCCTCTCTCAGGGGTGGAGAAAGACGAATTCTTTGACGTGCTTCCCTGGGCCCAGGCCGCGGGGGACTATCTTCTCACTTTCATCAAGGCAGAAAAGATGCCCAGGAAGCTGAAAGTAGGTTTCTCCAACTCCCTGCGCAACCAGACCCACGCCACCTACCGGGATCTGGGCTTCACTGCCCGCCCTGACGGCAAGTTCGACGTGTTCAGCGCCGGAGGCCTGGGAAACCAGCCAAAATTCGGCGTCAAGGTGGCAGAGGCCGTGGAACCGGAGGATATCCTTTTCTATATCAAGGCCATGTGGCTCACCTTCCGGGCTTATGGCAATTATCAGAACCGGGGCAAAGCCAGAACCAGGTACATGCAGGATGCTTTGGGCGGGCCGGAGGCCTACAAAAAGGCATATCTGGAGAAGCTGGAGGAAGTCTTTGCCTCAGGAGAGGATCTAAAGCTTCATCTGGACATCCCGTCTCTGACCAAGGAGGGTGACGGCACGGAAGTCTCCCACCGCCGGGCCTCTGCCCAGAAACAGCCGGGCCTGTACACGGTGGAATGGCATCCCATAGGCGGCCAGCCTGACCCGGAGGTGTTCGCGGCTGTCAGCGACGCCCTGGCCTCCATACCAGAAGCGGAGCTTCGCCTCGCTCCCGACGAGACCGCCTACATCATCAATCTCACGGGCTCTGAGACAAAGAAAATCCTGGAACTGACTAAGGACAGTGCCAGGAGCCTCTTTGAGACCTCCGTGAGCTGTATCGGAGCCAGCACCTGCCAGCAGGGCATCGGGGATTCCCAGGCGCTCCTGGCCGCCTGCGTGGAGGCAGTCCGCTTAGCAAAACTCCCGGATCAGGCTCTCCCCCAGATTCACATCTCCGGATGCCCCTCCTCCTGCGGCACCCACCAGACCGGGGCCATAGGATTCCGGGGCGCCGCAAGGAAGGTGGACGGGGCCATGCAGCCCGCTTTCACCCTCTATGTCAACGGCCGTGACCGCCAGGGCTGCGAGACTATGGGCCGGGAGGTGGGCACCATGCTTCAGTCCCGGATTCCGGACTTTTTAGTAAAACTTGGGAAAGCAGCCGCCCAGAGCGGCATGGATTACCAGGCCTGGAATGAGGCCCGGCCGCAGGGGATTGACGAGATCGCCGGGGAATTTTTAGTGTAAGTCCCCGTTTAAGAGGAGGAAGGCAAATGCGAAATATTTCTTAGGATGCCTTCCGCCGAACTGGCAGGTGACGCTCAGCGGCACCTGACGATACCTTATGGAGGGGGCAGCAAGGATTTGCCCTTTTGCCCCCCTTCCCCTCCAGATAGTATTGAACGAAAATCGCCTACTGCCCTCCAATCAGCACCTGCTTACCGGAAAACGCAAATCCGTACTTCCGTATCCTATCCTTTAAAACTCCTTTCTCCACAAGCAACGCATCGTACTTCTGTCTGTCGATCTGAGCCAATGCCTCCTTCACCGTATCAGACAGTTCTCTTTCGTCATCTGGGTCCTGTACTTTGAACTCCAGGATGATCCCGTCATCCTCCGCTCTCCTCGGCTCCAACATCACATCATATCTTCCAAATCCACTCTCTCGGTTAGATGTTAAGATATATCTGTCGGAAAGCTCCACCATCAGCCCCAACACAAAGCCATGATAAAAACGTTCCGGTTCTTCTCCGGATGGATTTTTTCCTGTGTCAAAATAACTGAATGTAGCCAGAGCGACTTGGTTCATATAAGTGTTCATCGCTTTCACATTTCCAAGGAGAAGGGCTTTGACAAAATCATTGTAGCCAGAAGACGCACCGGCAAACCAGCTCCGCACTATGTTGCGGAACATGACTCTCACTTCAAAATTCGTGAGTTCAAGTTCATATTCCTCTTTCCAATCCCCAAATTCTGAGATATATTTTCTTAAGCTTTTGACTTTTAAATATCCGCTGGCAAGCAACAAGCTCCATATTGCCTGATCGTTATCATCCAATTGGTCATAGACGATCTGTTCGTCGATCTCCTCTATGACAGCTCCTCCTTGCAGTAAACGCTCAAATCTGGCCTTCAGTTCTTTACTGCCTTCCCGGACCAGTTTACTCACCAGACTGTTCGAGCTAGAATTCGCCCAATAGGACGCTACTTTCCTTTTATCCAGATAGTTCAGGATAGACCACGGGTTATAGATATCCTTCTGACTTCCAAAGGTAAAACCGTCATACCACTTTTTTACCTCTTCTCTTCCATTTGACATATCATATCGATCCAGGGCCTGAAATACCTCTTTCTCTGTAAAGCCAAAGCAGTCCGCATATTTCTCGGAAGTTGTTGTCACTACCTCCAGATTGTTCAGGTCAGAGAAAATAGACTCTTTCCCAAGGGACGCCTGCGGTGTGCTTATTCTCGTGATACCCGTCATTATGGCCCGTTCCAGATATGGATTGGTCTTAAACGCAGCATTGAACATGCTTCTGGTAAAGGACACCAGTTCTTCCCAATATCCATTTACATAAGCTTCCTGCATGGGCGTGTCATACTCGTCCAAAAGGATGATCACATTTTTCCCATAATATTTTGACAGAAAGAGCGAGAGTTGATGAATCGCCATGGTGGCCGTGGTATCATCCATGTTCTCTGATACGGAGCCAAAGAAGTCTCTCCCCCTTTCGCTCATCGTGTTGCTGTCCAGCAAAAATTCATGTTCTAGATACAAATTCGATAAGGTCTGGCAGATCTTTTTCCGCGCTGTCTTGTAGCTGGTCTCCTTTATATTCGCAAAGGACAGACTGATCACCGGATATGTCCCCTGCAGTGCCCTGAACTTTTCACTGTCCCATATCCTCAACCCCTCAAACAGATCCCCTCTTCCTGCATATCTGATCGAGAAAAACTTTTCTGTCATATTCATAGTCAGCGTTTTTCCAAAGCGCCTGGGGCGGGTGATCAGCGTTACCGTATCTCCGTTTTCCCACCATTCTTTTATAAACAAAGTCTTATCAATATAAAAATAGTTTTCCCTCCGTATTGCTTCAAAATCCTGGTTCCCTATCCCCACAGTCCTTGTCATCCCGATCACACTCCCTTCCTCTTAACAGAAGCCACAGGAAATCCAAAATCGCTAAGTCTATCATATCACATCTTTCTATCCACATGCAACGGCTATTGCCTCATTGAGTATTGTCTCATTGGGGCTTCCCTTCAGAGCCAAGCCGTTTCATGCACACCCAGTAATTCCTGTCGCTGACATATTTGGCCTCCCTGATCTTTTCTTCCAGATATTCTTTTTCCCTCATCCAGTCCGAGCGGACGCAGCCTAAGCTGAGGCACCGCCTGGCCTCTTTCAATTTTTCTTCACCTGCTCCCCTGTACGCCATGTCCTCCAGAAGCTCCCAGGCTCTGCAGTCATAATCGGGATTGGAAAATGCCCTGGGGCCGGAAACGTACTTCAGCTCAAACAGCGCGCTCCCGCCCCCGGCTGGCAGAAAACAGCTGTCCTCCGAGGTCTCTGAAACATGGAGATAATAGAGAGAGGCCTGGCTCTTCCCCGGTTTCTTCCGGATGATCCTGCCCAGTCTCTGAATCCTCTGGCGCCGGGTGGAGGTGCCGGACAGGATGATTCCCACCGCCACATCCGGGATATCCACCCCTTCATCCACTGCCTTGCAGGCGATGAGGATCCGGATATCTCCTGAGCGGAACCGCTCTAAGACATTTTTGTTGGCCTGCTGCCCCATCTGCGAGTGGTACCGCCCCACCCTCCCCGGATATCTCTCACCCAGCATCCGGTACAGCTCCTCTGCCTGGCTGATTCTCTCCCCGAATATGAGGATCTTTTCTTTAGGGTCCAGCCTTCTCACCAGGTCATAGGCGCAGAAGGTTCTGGCCTGGGCCAGGCACACGAGACTTTTCCTCCTGTAGGAAAACATCAAATACTTAGAGGCGGTTTCCGCGATGTTTTTGTCTCTGCTGCCTGTGAGATTTCTAAGGATCTCGAACCTCTCCTTATGCCCTGCTTTCTCCAGAGACGGACACACCGAGGACAGCATGGCGAACAGCCTTGTCATCCGATCGGTAAGGTTGTCATAAGCCTCCCTCTCCTCCTGTCCGAAAAACAGGGTGATGTGATAAATCTCATATTGGCAGACCGTCTTTTCGGCAGAGGCCTCCGCCATCCCGTAGCTGTAGATCCTCTGTCCCAAAACCGATGACAGATACTTCCTGTCCTCACCGGAAGGCAGGGTCGCTGAAAGCCCCAGGGAGAAGAAGCGCTCCTCATATTCCTTTATATGTGGAATAAAATCAAAGATCATCCGATTCTGTCCGCTGACATAATGATGGCACTCGTCGGCGATGAGAAACACTGCCTCGCCTCTTTTAAGCTCCTCCAAAATCTGGCGGGCCAGCTCATACCTGGCAGAATTGATCACATAGATCATATATTGGCAGTCAGCCGGGTCCTTATGCCCATTTCCTCTCAAACCGATCTTTTTTCCTGTCTCCCACCCCTGGGGAGCGCGGGCAAAAAACTCCCTGACAGCCCGGACCCACTGCCGGGTCAGGGCTCCCGTGGGAACCACAATCTTTACTTTAAGTTTCTCTCCAAACAGATACTCCAGCCGGGCCGCTGCCGTCAGGGCCAGAAAGGTCTTTCCGGAACCAGTGACCGCCTGGGCTATGCCCCTGCCGCCATGTTCCTGCCACCGCCGCAGGCACTCCTCCTGCCACTCATAGAGAACCTTTTCCATGCCTCTCCTGCCCTTTCCTTTCCTGTGCTGAAACATCATCACCCGTCAGGGTGTCGGCCTGTGTACGCATCAGCGCACTTCCTAATTTATATTATATCGGAAATAATCCCTTCATTCAATCCAAAAATAAAGCCGTCCGGAGCCGGGCGGGAAGACGCGCCCCGTGAACAGTAAATTTTTATAAAATTTTATAAGTTTGTCCTGCATTTGTGAAATAACTTATTGAAATAGGCCTTGGTTTCATATATACTCATTATAAGTTTTATTGTCACCGATGATTTGTAAAAATACATTTAAAAAAAGGAAAAAAAGATGGATTACGAAAATTTATATGAGACACTCCAGCCCCTGGAAACTTCCCTAAAAAACAACCTGGCCTCCCTCCAGAAGCTTTTTAAAGCAGCAACGCGGGAATCAGCCGGCGGAGATATCAAGAGTCTTGCCAGGGACTTAAACACCATGGCCGAGACCGCCTCTGCCCTCTCCTCTGCCCTGGAAGCCATGAAAGCCTCTGTGGACGGCTTTGACACCAGAGCCTATTTTGAGAGCGGCGATTTTGCCGCACAGATGCTCCAGTGCTGCCAGGAAAAAGGGGTGGATGTCCGGGGAAGCTCCCCTGTCTACGAGATGTTCCCCTACAAAGTCAAGCTTGACATGGAGAACCAGGACCTCTACCTTGACCGCAAAAAGGTGCAGTGCATCCGCCCCAGAAGCTTTGTGCAGACTGTCCGGGACAGCCAGGAGAAGCTGAACCGAGCCTCCTTCAATGCCGCGGCTTTTGCCGCAGAGCTGGGCGACGCTTACGACACAGCGGTTATGAAGCTGAAACGTCAGCCCCAGTCCGACATTTACCTTACAAGCCTTTATAAGATCCTGGCGCCCATGAGCCGTTTTAGAAAAGACTACGACCAGCAGAGCTTTGCCTTTGACCTGGCAAGGCTTTACATCTCCAGGATCGAGGAGACAAAGAACGGAAGAAGGTTCCAGTTCGGCCCCAGCCGGGAGAGCAACAAATCCATACGAATCCTGGATCAGTACGGCAAAGAACAGCACCTGTCCACCATCCGTTTTTTTAACGAGTAAGAGGTGTGAAGATGATGTCTGAATTCAACGAAAACCTGACGCCCTCCCCCGCCGGCCCCGGCGCGCCTGACCTGGAGCCCTCCTGCGGAATCCGGTTTCTCACGGATTTCTGGAGAGATAAATATCTGCGGGAGTATGTGAAAAACGGCGGCAGCAAGATCAAGTTCGTCACCGGGCGGCCCGGAAGCGGCAAGACCCATTTTCTGGGCCTGATGACTGCCATCGCGAAAGAAGAGCAGTATAAGACCGTGTGCTTTTCCGCGAAAAATGTGTGGATGCACGATTTTAAAGAAATCTATATAGAAATTTTCCGCCAGTGCAACATCATGGAATGTCTGGGATCCATCAGCCGCCAGGTGATCCAGAAGATGGGCTTTGACTTAGGCGATATCCCGGACAACATGAAATTTATCGATTATCTCTCCCAGCAGAACATGGGAGACGCCTTCACCAAGAGGGAGATCCGGCTTCTGTTAAAACAGACCTTCCTGGACAATCCCATGCTGGACAACAATTTCGCCCTGGCCTGCGGTATGCTCACAGGGAGCATCCTGGGCTACCCTATCCTGGAAGACCAGAGCCGGGACTTGCTCT
Source organism: uncultured Hungatella sp. (assembly GCA_947066955.1). GTDB lineage: Bacteria > Bacillota > Clostridia > Lachnospirales > Lachnospiraceae > UBA3402. Next base: position 2,929 of record CAMTAF010000048.1, on the reverse strand, counting down.
TGGCGTGGCTTGAGGGAGACCGGTCCGTAAAGCTGTCCCAGCTGCGGGGCCTGGGCTTTTATCCCAGCCGTATCACCAAGTTTAACGCCCGCCACATGCTCCGCTCACTGGCAGAAGTGGTCCGGCTCAGCGGATTTTCCGGCCTGTTCATCACCATCGACAACCTGGAGATCCTCATCAGCCGCTCCAGCTTAGACCCTGTCCACTATACCAAGCTGAAACGGGAAGACACTTACGAGAGCATCCGCCAGCTCATTGATGATATTGACACCATGAGAAACATCATGTTTGTCTACGCCTTTGACCGGGAGCTGACAGACCAGGAAAATACAGGCCTCAAGTCCTACCAGGCCCTGTGGATGCGCATACAAAACGAGATCGTGGGGGAACGGTTCAACCGCTTCGCCGACATGGTGGATTTAGACCTTCTGGCTATGCAGGAGTACACTCCCCAGGTCATTGTCTCCATGTCCCAGAACCTGGCGCGCCATAAGAAAAATACCCCTGTCCTTCCCTTAAACCTTGACCAGGCAGAAGAGATCGCCGCCCAGGCCAGGACAGGGGCTGTGGGGATTCCAAAACTGATCCAGATCGCTATGGGGGAGGTGAAGACCGATGTATGATATGGAAGCCAGGCACGTCATCGAGGCCCTGCGCTCAGGGATTCCATCCCGGGCTGTGGGACAGTATTTTTCCGATGCCCGCCCGAAAATCATGAAAGACATATCAGGCCGAATCGATATGGCTAAAGATAAGGGAAAATCAAGCGGAATGATCGTCAGCGGAAAATACGGCGAAGGAAAGACCCATCTCTTAAACACGGTCTTCAACCTCGCCCATTCCAACAACATGGTGGTGTCCTTCCTGTCCCTGAGCAAAGAGACACCCATGGACAAGCTGTACTTAATCTACCAGAAAGCCCTGCAGAACACTTACCTGCCGGGACGCCAGCAGCCGGGCTTCGCCGGGGAACTGGAGAAGATCTCCGCAGGCAGCCCCCTTGCCAACGAGATGCTGCCATTCGCCGCCAAGGCCTTGGAGACCGACAAACTCTATTACCTGTTCCGCTCCTACTTAAACACCGAGGACATGGATGAGAAATTTCTCCTCCAGGCGGACTTGGAAGGGGATTTTGTGTCCAACGGCTCTCTGAAAAAGATCTGCCGCCGGGTCCTCAACCAGACCATCAAGTACAATGAGAATTTTTCAAAGACAAGACACTGCGGAGATTATTTTACTTTCATGAGCCACCTGTTCGTCCAGATGGGCTATGACGGGTGGGTGATCCTTTTTGACGAGACGGAGCTCATGGGCCGCTTAAGCAAAAAGGCCCGCATCAATGCCTACCGCAACATGGCCCGGTTCCTCCTCCCTGATCTGTGCCCGGAAAACACCTTCAGCCTTTTTGCCCTCAGCTCCTCCTATGTGGAGGATGTCATTGAAGGAAAGCACGAGTACGCCAACTTAGAAAACATCTACCCCATCAGCCAGGAGCCGGCTAAAACTGTCCTGGACATGCTGGTAAAGGCTCCCCAGCTCCTTCCCCTCACCAAGGAGGAGATCACCAGCGCCCTGTGCCGAATACAGGATTTCCACGGCAAAGCTTACGAGTGGTCGCCAAATGTATCCGCCGCCGCCCTGGCGGAATCCACCCAGTCCGGCGGATATCTGCTCCGCACCAAGATCCGGGCAGCCATCGAGTTTCTGGATCAGCTCTATCAGTACGGGAGGGCCGGAAAGACCGTGATCAATGAGCTGGGGGAGGAGAGTTTTGAGGAGGATGTGCCGTCGCTGGAGGATATCTGATCAGCTGGCGGGATAACCTAACTGGTTATTGTTCACAAGGCACAGTAACGCCAACATCCTGTGCGCATAAAGCCCCGGAAAAACCGTCTCATTGACGTTTTCCGGGGCTTTGGATACAGTGGCTGAGAAAGAAAAGGGTGCAGGGCTGGCGGGCCAGATCAACTTCTATACCAGCAGTTCCCTGCCCATGTCATAAAGTACCTCATTGGTTTTCTGAACAGAAATATGGTGGTTAATGGAATAGATGATCACACAATCTCTGATATTTCTAGGATGAAGCTGTTCCACATGGCCTAAGCGCAGGATGCGCTGAGTTTCATGCAGAGTAATACCCGCGGCAAGGCAGATGGCAAGAAGCCTGCCCCGGGAGGGGTTCACTCTTTTTCCGTCAAAAATTTGATACGCATATGTCTTATCCAAAAGAGAATCCCGGATCACTGCTGATTTGGTAAGTCCATAAATCTTCAGGAGCCGCGCCAATTCCCCAGAGAGGGTGGTGTCCTCAAATTCTTCCGAATTGTCTTTAAAAAAGGTATCCAGATGTTTTTCCTGCTCAATTATTTTTAACAGTTCGTCTGTTGTCTTTTTACTCATATTTCCCCCCGAAAATCTGTACACATGCCAGCATTTTCCTCTATATATTAAACGCCATAAAAAAAATTTGCAATATGTTTGTGCGCGGACGCCAAATCCACTTTTTTTCTGTGATTATGCGGACAGCATACCAAAAACAGAAAAATATCGATTATAATAGAGCAAAATCAGAGACGATCAGCCACGTCAGCAAGAGCCTGTATTGTCCGGACATATTTTTCATATTGGGCGGAGCCGAATTTTTTGGCCTCAGAAATAGAATGAAGCAGTATCTCGTCACTTTCAGGCAGGTTATCGCTTAACAGGTAATCGGCGCTGACAGAGAAGGCGCTGCATATGGAGACAAAGGTCTCTAAAGACATGACTTTCACCCCCCGCTCGATGTTGCTGTAAAACGAGGGGGATATGCCACAGAGTTCTGCCGCCGCTTCCTGAGAAAGCCCCAGTTCCTCACGGAATCTTCTGATTTTCCTGCCGATCTCGTAGTAGTCTAATTTGTTCAAGGGCACATCTCCCCTCAATAGAAAGT
>CAMTAF010000047.1 GCA_947066955.1 uncultured Hungatella sp. | reverse complement strand
AACCATACGAGGTGCTTTCTGACCATTAGCATCCGAAGGTAAAATGACGCTACCCTCCGCTAAATAAGGACTTTACACCCTGCCAATATTTTATTACAATATAATCAGCAGCTAATCATATGAGATCGAAGAAAAAAGAGGTGACAATCTATGCTAGCTGGCCTTGAAATCGTGAAAGTCGCTGTAGATGACTTTAAGAAAATTCAGGAATATATGTTCTTAGCCAAAAAGGAAAACGCTACCGAGACCTATGCGAAATTAAAAGACGAGTATCTCTCAATAAAAGCCATACTGAATGTATCTGGCGTAAACCTTACAGATATTGATAAAATAAAGGAGTAGAGGGCCAGCCCAACCCACAACAAAACAGAGAACAGAATCTGCTTCTGGTAACCGTTTCTGTTCTCTGTCATAATCTATATCAATTGAGCAGGGAAGAACTTTCCCCTACTCGCCGTACCGGGCCTCGGCCAGCTTTTGCTGACAAACCTCCCCTGAGGGCCTGTATGCATAAAAATGCATTCAAACTGTTTTGGCCCGTCACATGCTTATCCAATCAACACCTTCTTCCCCTGAAACCCAAACCCGTAACTCCGGATCCTCTCCTCCCCAATTCCTTCATCCACCAATCCTGCTTTATAATTCATGTCTTCGATCTGTGCCAGAGCCGCTTTCACGGTGTCTTTAAGATCCTTTTCCCTTTCCGGATCATAAACCTTGAATTCTAGGATGACCGCGTCATCTCCCTCCTTCCGGGGTTTCAGCATCACGTCATATCTTCCGAACCCGCTCTCCCGGTTGGAGGTGATCACATATCGGTCCGCCAGCTCCACCATCAGCCCCAGGACAAAGCCGTGGTAAAATCGTTCCGGCTCCGCTCCCGACGGCCGGTTTCCCGAATCGAAATAACTGAATGTGTTGAGGGCGACCCGGTTCATATATGCGTTCATTTCCCAGACGTCTCCCCGAACCAGGGCTTTGACAAAACCGTTATATTCCGGCTTTACAGACCCGAACCACCTTTTTATCATCTTCTGGAACATGATCCGGATCTCTTTGTTGGTCAAAAGCAGCTCATATTCCTCATTTCCGGACTCTTTATTGATCCTGTAGTCATTGATCTTTAAATAACCGCTTGCCACAAAAAGGCTCCACATAGCATTTTCATCGTGATCCAACTGGGAAAAGATGATCTGTTCGTCAATCTCCGCAAAAAACTTTTTCCCCTTGATCAGATCCCCCATAATCTCTTTTACCTCAGAACTGCCTTCACGGATCAGTTTGTCGATCAGGCTGTTGCTGCTGGTATTGGCCCAATATGCCGAAAGACGCCGTTTATCAAGATAATTTATGATGGACCATGGGTTGTAGATGTCCCGCCTTTTCCCAAAAATAAATCCGTCATACCAGTCTTTCACCATCTGCCGCTCATCATACAGCCCATGTTCCCTCAGCGCCTCCCACACTTCTTCTTCAGTAAAACCGAAACTGTCCGCATATTTCTCAGATGTGGTGGTTACCACCTCCAGATTATTCAGATCTGAAAAAATAGACTCTTTCGCCACCCTGGTGATGCCTGTCATAATGGCCCGATCCAGGTATTGGTTGGTTTTGAAAGTTGAATTGAATAGATTGCGAATAAATTCTGTGAGTTCTTTCCAATATCCGTAAACATATGCCTCCTGAAGAGGAGTATCATACTCGTCCAGCAAAATGATAACTTTCTTTCCATAGTGTTTAAACAGATATTTTGACAGCTGATTCAGCGCTATGACAGCATCTGGATTTTCTGTATTTTTTCGAAAGCTTTCCTTCTCTGGCAATGTCAGCCTCTCGCTGTCCAAGAGAAAATAATCATCAATATACAGTTCTGAGATGATCTGGCAGATCCGCTTTTTGGCATTTTCAAAGTCCGTCTCTTTCACATTGGCAAAAGAAAGATTGATCACCGGGTATGTTCCCTGAAGATCCCGATATTTTTCTTCCTTCCATATAGACAATCTTTCAAATATCTGGCCGCGATCCCTATATCTCAGGGAAAAAAAGCAGTCCATCATATTCATGGTCAGAGTCTTTCCAAATCTCCTTGGCCGGGTGATCAGAGTCACTTCATCCCCGCTTTCCCACCAATCTTTTATAAATTTGGTTTTATCAATATAAAAATAATCATTGGTTATCAATTTCTCAAAGCTCTGTACCCCTATCCCTACTGTCCTCGCCATAATATAGACCCCCTTCCTGTTCTTCCTGACAGTATCGTCTTTCTTCCCTATACCTTATGGCGCGAAGCGCCCCCTGCTCCGGAGGAGCATGAGTTACGGTATACCCTCAAATACAGTATATCAATTTTTTTCAACTATTTCAACGCCTCTGCCCATAGATTTTCTTCCTAATCTGTACCGGAACGCACCGCTTTGCGGCGCCTGCCACGACGTCGGAAGGCATTCCGAACTCCCTGCGTCTTTGCCTTCCTCCTTCTGACAGGAAACGTAAGCGATTTGTAAAAAAAATTTCTATTTCTATTATTTTCCTAATCTGATATACTGATAGTAGAGTTTAACGGCTTTTTGTGCCGTCCATCCGATTATAGGAAGCTGCTTTTGAATTCCACATCATCCAAACCAGGAGGGCTACTAAACGATCATGACAAAATCCATCTCATCCACCCTTGCGTGCCTGTGCGCCGCAGCGCTTTTGACCATGGGCGCTCCCGGCGTTTCCCAGGCTTCTTCCAGCCGCCTAGACCCTGTCCGCATCTGGGGACCTGTGACCAGAGCCGAGGCCGGGGGCGAGGACATCAAGATCCTTTTCCTCAACAATCAGTCCGGCCTGTCCTTTAGCGGCGAGCTGCAGATCACGGTGTCCAATGTTTACACACGGGTTTTAGATGCCACCACAGGCATGCCCTTTCCCTATGAAAATATACGGACTGGGGACATTGCCTACGTGTACATTGGCCCTGCCCTGTCCTCCAGCTTACCCCCCATGGCCAACGCCTCCCTGGTGCTGTGCAATATTCCTGCCGACTACCGGGTCCCCGACTACCTGACAGTGGAGAGCCTCTCCTGGAACGCATCCAAAACTCAGGCTTCCCTCACTGCCACCAACGGCAGCGTTTACACCATACCCTCGGGCTGTGAGACCACCCCCTACTTAAGCTCCAACATTGTCACCATCGACGACCTGACTCCGGGAACGTCCTGCCTGCTGTGGTGTAACAAGGACAATCTGGCCTCCAGGATCATCAATTTCTCCAACCCGGGTGTTCCCATTGAACAGCTTCCCATGGACCCCGGCTGGCAGAAGATCAACAATAACTGGTTACTATAAGGCGGACGGAACCATGGCCCACGGGTGGGTCATTGACAGTGATAAGCGCTATTACCTGGACTTAAACAGCGGCATCATGCACACCGGTTTCCTGACCTTGGATGGAAATACTTACTACTTTACAGAGGACGGTTCCCTTCTCACCGATCCCATGACGTTCACCCCTGACGAAAACGGGGTTCTTCACTGAAAATGAGAGGCGCCTGCGGCTATGGCTCATGTTTCGGCCTGTTTCCCGCAGACGCCTCTGACTCCTGGCGCAGTTTTCCTTTTTTAACTATGAAAACTCAGCGCTCCTGCGCTGAGCTGTGCGAAAACGCGGCCCCGGAGGGCATGGTACCCCCCTTCATTCATGGTGGCGCCCTAAGCGGGGCATGGGGGTACTATGAGTATCAGACAGCCCGCTTTCTACATCCTGTGGATAAAGATCCCGCTTCGCAGCTTTGGCTCAAACCATGTGGACTTGGGCGGCATCAGCATCCCCGCGTCCGCCACGGCGAACAGCTCCTGGATAGATGTGGGATACATGGAAAATGCCGCCTTCATGTCTTTTTCCACTCGCCTCTCCAGCTCTTTAAGCCCCCGGATCCCGCCGATAAAATCGACGCGTTTGTCTACTCTCGGATCTCCGATGCCCAGGACCGGTCCCAGGAGATGATCCTGCAAAAGGGACACATCTAAGCCCTTTACCGGGTCATGACTTGTATATTCCGGTTTTATCCTCAGAAGATACCAGTTTCCTTCTATGTACATCCCAAAGCAGCCTTTTTCCTTGGGGGAACAGGCCTCCTTTCCCAGCTTCGCCACCTCGAACTTTTCGTGGACCTCTGTAAAGAATTTTTCCATGGACAGACCGTTTAAGTCTTTTACAACCCGGTTGTAGGGCATGATCATCAGCTGGTCCTCAGGGAACAGCACAGAGAGAAACCAGTTGTAGCCTTCCTCTCCCGTGACTGCCTCTCCTTGCTCTTCCTGGGCTTTCCGGCGCCTTAACCCCACTTTCACCGCCGACGCCGCCCTGTGATGGCCGTCTGCTATGTAGGTGGCCGGAACCTTCTCAAAGGCCTGGGTGACTGCCTCCACGGTCTGGCTGTCCCCGATTCTCCACACCTTATGCCCGATCCTATCCTCTGACACAAAGTCGTAGAGGGGTTCCTCCTTCATGACCTGCTCCATGATCAGGGACAGAGCCTCATTTTTCCGGTACGCCAGGAAGATAGGGCCTGTGTGGGCTCCCGTCACCTCCACATGGCGGATCCGGTCTAATTCCTTGTCCTCCCTGGTGTTCTCATGCTTTTTGATGACTCCGTTTACATAATCGTCAACAGAAGAGCAGGCCACGACCCCGGTCTGGCTCCGCCCGTCCATGGTAAGCTGGTACAAATAATAGCAGGCGCTCTGCTCTGTGACAAATGTCCCGTCACTGATGCGCCGGTCCAGCAGTTCTCTGGCCTTCTGGTACACCCTCTCGTCATAGGTATCTACATCAGCCCCGAACTGGGTCTCAGCACGGTCGATATTTAAAAAAGAGAGAGGATTGTCTGCCACGACCCTGCAGGCCTCCTCCCTGTTATACACATCATAAGGCAGGGCCGCCACCCTGGACACTGCCTCTGCTTTTGGTCTTATACAAAAAAATGGCTTTACCGCCGCCATAATGCTCTCCATTCCGCCGCCCCGGCAGGCGGCATATATTGTAAAATATCCCCGCTCTCATGGCGGGCTGTCTGTGCCTGTTATCGCCGGCCTCTCGAACACGGCAGGCTGTCATCAATCTGACCGTTGATAACAGGCCTGCCCCGCTGGCCGAACCTATGAAAGTTTACTTTACAACCCGCACCCTGCAGACGCCCTTGATGGCATCCAGTTTCTGGATGGTGATATCCTCCACCTTTGTCTCCAGGTCAAGGAGGGTGTAGGCATATTTATCCCGGCTCTTGTTGGTCATATCGGAGATGTTCACCCCGGCTGCTGCCAGGATTCCCGTGATCTGTCCGATCATGTTGGGGATATTCTCGTGGAACACCGCCACACGGCTGGCTCCCCGGCACACTCCCATGTCGCAGTTAGGGAAGTTGACGGAATTCTTGATAGTGCCGTTTTCTAAGTAATCCATGATCTCCTTCACTGCCATCCTGGCGCAGTTGTCCTCGGACTCCTCCGTGGAGGCTCCCAAATGGGGGATGGCAATGGCTCCCTTCATGTTGACGGATTTGGGATTGGGGAAATCGGTTACATATCTGGCGACCTTGCCATTTTCCAGGGCCTCTGCCATGGCGTCGTCATCTACCAGGAGATCCCTGGCAAAGTTCAGCACCACCACCCCGTCTTTCATCTTGGCGATGGTCTCGGCGCCGATCATCCCTTTTGTGGCATCCATGAGGGGCACATGGACGCTGATGTAGTCGCACTCCTCGTAGATGGTGTCGGCGGAGGTGATGTGCTTTACATCCCTGCTGAGACCCCAGGCCGCATTGACGGAAATGTAGGGATCAAAACCATAGACTTCCATCCCAAGAGCCGCGGCTGCGTTGGCAACCTCCGCTCCGATGGCGCCCAGGCCGATGACCCCCAGCTTCTTGCCCTTGATCTCGGATCCTGCGAAATCTTTCTTTCCCTTTTCCACGGTCTTGGCGATATTGGGATCATCCTTGATACTCTGGCACCAGTTGATGCCTCCTACCACGTCGCGGGAGGCAAGGAACAGACCTGCCAGCACCAGCTCTTTCACGCCGTTGGCGTTGGCCCCCGGGGTGTTGAACACCACGATCCCCTCCTGGGCGCACCGGTCTAAGGGAATATTGTTGACCCCTGCCCCGGCTCTGGCAATGGCCAGAAGGCTCTCCGGCAGCTCCATGTCATGCATGGAAGCGCTGCGCACCAGCACGCCTTCTGCCTCAGCCATGGAGTCTGTCATGGCATACTGATCAGTAAACAGGTCGGTTCCGCATTTGGAAATATTGTTGATGCAGTGAATCTTTCTCATGCCTTGTGCGCCTCCTCAAACTCTTTCATAAATGCCACCAGCTTCTCCACGCCTTCTATGGGCATGGCATTGTAGATACTGGCTCTCATGCCTCCTACGCTGCGGTGCCCTTTTAGGTTCACAAAACCCGCGGCCTCCGCCTCTTTTATAAACTGGGCATCTAAGTCCTTGTCTCCTGTGACAAAAGGAACATTCATAAGGGAGCGGTCTTTCTTCTCCACAGTGCCCTTAAACAGGCTGCTGCTGTCCAGGAAATCGTAAAGAATCTTTGCTTTCTTCTCGTTGTACTCCTTCATGGCCGCCAGACCGCCTTTGGCTTTCAGCCACTTGAACACCTTGCCGCAGATGTAGATGCCATATGCCGGCGGGGTGTTGTAGAGGGACTTGGCGTCCGCGTGGGTCTTGTACTGGCACATGGTGGGCGTTCCCGGAAGAACGTCTTCTGTGATCAGATCCTCCCTGATGATCACGATCACCACACCGGCAGGTCCTATATTCTTCTGGACTCCGCCGTAGATCACGCCGTATTTTGTCACATCTACCGGCTCGGACAAAAAGCAGGAGGACACGTCCGCCACTAAGGTCTTTCCCTTGGTATTTGGCAGCTCTTTAAATTTGGTGCCGTAGATGGTGTTGTTCTCGCAGATATAGACATAATCCGCATCCTGGTCAATCGGCAGATCCGAGCAGTCCGGGATATAGCTGAAGGTCTTGTCTTCGCTGGAAGCGACGGCGTTGGCCTTGCCGTACTTCTGGGCCTCCTTGTAAGCCTTCTTGGCCCACTGGCCTGTGATGATGTAGTCTGCCACGCCGTTTTTCATAAGGTTCTGAGGGATCATGGAGAACTGGAGATGTGCTCCTCCCTGCAAAAACAGTACCTTGTAATTGTCCGGAATGTTCATCAGCTCCCGGATATCCGCCTCCGCCTCCTGGATGATGGTCTCAAATGCCTTGGAACGGTGTGACATCTCCATCACTGACATTCCGGTTCCCTTGTAATCCAGCATCTCTGCTGCCGCTTCTTTCAACACTTCTTCCGGCAGCACTGCCGGTCCTGCCGAGAAATTGTACACTCTGCTCATGGCTCTTTCCCCACTCTCCTCTGAATTTTTTTAACTTTTTATAACTTTAAATCTTTATCATCAAATGCGTCGGAAATCGCCGCACCTGGAGATACCATCGGAAATACTTTGTCGTCGCAGTGGATCTGGCAATCAATGACCACCGGGATATCTAAGGCCATGGCCTCCTCGATCACCGGCTTTAATTCCTCCCGCTTTGTCACCTTGTAGGCTTTTGCGCCCATGGCCTCAGCCACTTTCACAAAATCTACATGGTCATTCAATATGGTATGTGAATACCGTTTGCCGTAGAACAGAGTCTGCCACTGGCGCACCATGCCCAGAACATGGTTGTTGATTACCACCTGAATCACCGGGATGTTGTATCTTGTGGCTGTAGCGATCTCGTTCATGTTCATGCGGAAGCAGCCGTCCCCGGCAATGTTGAACACTTTTTTGTCTTTTCTTCCCATCTTGGCGCCCAGGGCAGCACCCAGGCCGTAGCCCATGGTTCCCAGGCCCCCCGACGTGAGAAGGGTGTGCGGGTTCTTGTATTTATAGTACTGGGCTGCCCACATCTGGTGCTGGCCCACCTCTGTAACGATAATGGCGTCTCCCTCTGTGGCCTCGTAGATGGCCTCCACCACCGCCGGGCCCGTCAGGGCATCCTTGTTGTAGCTTAAGGGATACATATCCTTGAGCCTCTCCACATGAGCCACCCACTCGTCATGGTTCTGAGGGTCTAAGCGGGCGTTCAGCTTTCTCAGGATAATTTTTAAATCTCCGATGACATGGGCATCGGTCCGTATGTTCTTGTTGATCTCCGCGGGGTCAATGTCCAGCTGGAGAATCCTGGCATTTTTCGCGAATTTGGCCGTGTTGCCTGTGACACGATCGCTGAACCGGGCCCCCGCCACGATGAGGAGGTCGCACTCCGTGATGCCGAAGTTGGAAGCCTTGGTGCCGTGCATGCCCACCATGCCCGTGTACAGCTCATTGGTCCCGTCAAAGGCTCCCTTTCCCATAAGAGTGTCCCCCACAGGGGCATGGACCTTCTTGGCGAACAGTCTGATCTCGTCGCCGGCATCGGCTAAGTTGGCGCCGCCGCCCACCAGGATAAAGGGCTTTTCGGAATTTTTGATCATCATCAGAGCCAGCTCCAAGTCTTCCTCCTCAATGGTCTCGGTCTGACGCTTGATTTCCTCCGGCGCCTTGTATTCATAATCGTAGGAATTGCTGGTCACATCCTTGGTGATGTCCACCAGGACCGGGCCGGGACGGCCTGACTTTGCAATGGTAAATGCCCTGCGCACCACGTCCGCCAGCTTGGTGATGTCCTTTACAATAAAGTTGTATTTGGTGATGGGCATGGTCACACCGGCAATGTCGATCTCCTGGAAACTGTCTCTTCCCAGGAGGCTCACTCCTACATTGCATGTGATGGCGACCACTGGGATAGAGTCCATATAAGCAGTGGCAATGCCTGTTACCAGGTTGGTAGCTCCCGGGCCGGATGTGGCCAGGCACACTCCCACCTTCCCTGTTGCCCTTGCGTAGCCGTCTGCCGCGTGGGCCGCTCCCTGCTCATGGGAGGTGAGGATATGGGTGATCTCGTCCTGATGCTTGTAGAGAGCGTCATAAATATTCAGAATAGAGCCGCCCGGGTACCCGAACACGGTGTCCACCCCCTGCTCTTTCAGGCACTCTACCAGAATCTCTGCTCCTGTCAAAATCTGCATGGGTTCTTTCTCTCCTTACTTACTTCTTCTAGTCTTCCAGGATTGCTCCCTTGTCCGCGCTGGTCACCAGCCTTCTGTAGCGTTTCAGATATCCGGACACTTCTTTTGTCTTCGGAGTCCAGTTGGCGCGGCGTCTGGCCAGCTCTTCGTCAGATACTTTCATGTTGATGGTGTTGGCGTTGATGTTGATGGAGATAATATCTCCCTCCTCCACCAGTCCGATGGGGCCGCCTGCCGCTGCCTCAGGGCTCACATGGCCGATGGAAGCTCCCCTGGAGGCTCCGCTGAAACGGCCGTCGGTGATCAGGGCAACCGATGAACCCAGTCCCATGCCCGCAATGGCGGAGGTGGGGTTGAGCATCTCTCTCATGCCCGGGCCGCCCTTGGGCCCTTCGTAGCGGATCACCACCACATCCCCTGCCACGATCTTTCCGCCTTTGATGGCAGCGATGGCATCTTCCTCGCAGTCGAACACTCTGGCCGGGCCCTCGTGCTCCAGCATCTCCGGGACAACCGCGGAGCGCTTCACCACACAGGAATCCGGAGCTAAGTTGCCTCTGAGCACGGCGATACCCCCGGTGTGGGAATAGGGATTCTCCACGGTGCGGATCACGGCCGGGTTCCGGTTGACGCATCCCTTTATATTCTCTCCCACGGTCTTTCCTGTGACCGTCATGCAGTCTAAGTCAAGAAGACCCAGTTTAGCGATCTCGTTCATCACCGCGTAAATGCCGCCGGCCTCATTTAAATCTTCCATATAAGTGGGACCCGCCGGAGCCAGATGGCACAGGTTGGGAGTCCTGGCGCTGATCTCGTTGGCGATATCCACGTTGATCTCCACCCCCGCCTCATGGGCAATGGCCGGAAGGTGAAGCATGCTGTTGGTGCTGCATCCCAGAGCCATATCCATGGTCAGCGCGTTGCGGAAAGCTGCCTCGGTCATGATGTCCCTGGGACAGATATTGTTCTTTAACATCTCCATGACAGCCATGCCGGCGTGCTTTGCCAGGGTGATTCTCTCAGAATACACTGCCGGGATGGTGCCGTTGCCCTTAAGTCCCATGCCAAGGACTTCTGTCAGGCAGTTCATGCTGTTGGCCGTGTACATGCCGGAGCAGGAGCCGCAGGTGGGGCACACCTTGCACTCAAACTCCCGCACTTCCTCCTCTGTCATGGTTCCCGCCGCATAGGACCCCACTGCCTCAAACATGCTGGACAGACTTCTCTTTTCACCCTTCACATGGCCTGCCAGCATGGGGCCGCCGCTGACAAACACTGTGGGGATGTTTAAGCGGGCCGCTGCCATCAAAAGGCCGGGCACGTTCTTGTCACAGTTGGGCACCATAACCAGGGCGTCGAACTGATGGGCAATGGCCATGCACTCCGTGGAATCGGCGATCAGATCCCTGGTCACTAAAGAGTACTTCATCCCCTCATGCCCCATGGCGATGCCGTCGCACACCGCGATGGCCGGGAACACGATGGGGGTTCCCCCTGCCATAGCCACCCCTTGTTTTACCGCATCCACGATCTTGTCCAGGTTCATATGTCCCGGGACGATCTCATTATAAGAACTGACGATTCCCACCAGAGGCCTTGCCAGCTCCTCCTCAGTGAGCCCCAGCGCCCGGTAAAGGGACCGGGCAGGCGCCTGCTGCATTCCTGATTTTGCGTTGTCACTTCGCATTTTCTTTCCTCCTACCTTACTGCTTCCGCGATTAAGCCTCCCATCTGGGCTGTTCCTACTTTGGTGCAGCCTTCCTGGTAAATGTCTCCTGTCCGGTAACCTCTGGTCAGCACTTCCTGCACGGCGGACTCTACGGCTCCTGCCTCCCTGTCCAGATCAAAGGAATACCGAAGCATCATGGCCGCGGACAGGATGGTGGCAATGGGATTGGCCAGGTTCTTTCCCGCGATATCCGGAGCAGAACCGTGGCTTGGCTCGTAAAGGCCGAATTTTGTCTCGTTTAAGCTGGCTGACGACAGCATGCCGATGGAACCTGTGATCATGCTGGCCTCATCGGACAGGATGTCCCCGAACATGTTCTCTGTCAGAATCACGTCGAACTGCCCCGGATTCATCACCAGCTGCATGGCGCAGTTGTCCACCAGCATATGGCTCAGTTCCACCTCCGGGTAGTCCTTTGCCACTTCCTCCACCACTTTTCTCCAAAGCCTGGAGGAGTCCAGCACATTGGCCTTGTCCACGCTGATAACCTTTCGCCTTCTCTTCATGGCGATGTCAAACGCCTTCACGGCGATGCGGCGGATCTCTTTCTCATTATAGGTCAGGGTGTCCACGGCAGTCCTGACGCCATCCACCTCCTCTGTGTGCCTCTCCCCGAAGTAGAGGCCTCCGGTCAGTTCCCTCATGATCACCATATCAAATCCATCTCCGATGATCTTCGGCTTTAAGGGACAGGCATCCGCCAGCTCTTTATACAGGTAAGCGGGACGGATGTTGGCAAACAGGCCCAGCCCCTTGCGGATAGCCAGAAGGCCTGCCTCCGGCCTCAAATTGGGGGCTACGTCGTACCACTTGGAATTGCCCACATCGCCTCCCACTGCCCCCAGCAGCACGGCGTCGCTCTTTCTGGCTGTCTTTAAGGCCTCCTCTGTCAGCGGCACTCCATAAGCGTCGATGGAGCAGCCGCCCATGAGAATCTGGGTATATTCAAATCCATGGCCATATACATGGCCCACTTTGTCAAGAACCTTACATGCCTCTCTTACAATCTCCGGGCCGATCCCGTCGCCCGGTATGGTAACAATCTTCCAGTCCATGCCTGTGCTCTCCCCTTTTTCTTGCTTTCTGCAACTGTTTCTCTCCATCATATATCATTTGACGGCAGATTTCAAGAATTCATCATAAATTCCTTTAAACTTATTTGGAATTTTTGGTATAACCTGGGGTTATGAACATTAAACTTATAATTACACTATTCAGGACCAAGCAATGTGTCCCACCCGCCTGCTCTCACATAGTCCACTGGCCGGGCGCATGCAGATTTACTCTATAATACTTCATTGGCCCTGTTTTTGCAACAGTAAAAAGCGCTTATTGCGCCCGGGTACACAGAGGCCGGAGCCAACCTCTTTGGGTTCTGGCCCCGGCCTCTGCGAGTCTGCATGATCCGTATTCCCTGTTTTTCCTACTTTCTGGCTCCGCTTTCGTCTACCTGGAACCCATCCGGCGTGGTTTCTCCCGCGTACATAGCCCCATAAAGTCTCTGACCTTCAACGGACTCCGTCTCCTGCCCGGTTGCAGGGTCTGTCACCTTGACGGGCACTGGCCTTTCCGGATTCAGATAATACCATTTCTCGTTGATCATCTGCCACCCGGTAGCCATTGCTCCGCTTGCCTGAGCATAGAACCAGTTGTTGTCACAGTAGAACCAGCCGGTATCCATCTTGCCGCTGTCCTCTTTTAAATGGTAACGGACTCCGGATAACTCGATCCAGCCCCTCTTCATGGCGCCGCTGTTGCCCAGATAGTACCATACGCCGGCAGGCGTCTGATACCACAGGGTATTCATATCACTGTTTTGATCCAGGTGATACCATTCACCTTTCACATAAACCCAGGTATCCCTGGCATAAGAGCCGGAGCTGAGCTTAAACCTCCACACGGTTCCGGTCCACTCCCATGTGCCCGCTGTCTCCCGGGCTCCGGACACAGGCTCCGAATATCCCATGCCGGATCTTCTTCCCGAACTGCCTCCGGACCCTCCGCCTCTGCTGGGTCTTCCCCCTATGGACGGCCCTGAAGGGTTATTGGGATTGTCCGGGTTATCCGGACCCGACGGGTCACCAGGATTGTCGGGGTTGTCCGGGTTATCCGGGTCCGACGGATTATCGGGATTGTCCGGGTTATCCGGATCCGACGGGTCACCAGGATTGTCGGGATCACTGGGATCTGACGGATTCTCCGGGTCTGACGGGTTGCCGGGATCATCGGGATCTGTCTCTGAGGCTTTCAAAGTACAGGAATTGTCCTTCTGGTCGCCTAAGTCAATGGTCTTTTTCTCCCCATCCCCCGCAACTTCGGCCTCAAAGGCATAGACCCGGATATCCTCTGTGGCTTTGGCGGTAACGGTTCCCAGCTTCTGGGTCTTTCCGGCCTCAAGAAGGGTAATATCGTTGCCTGCCGCGAACACGGTCAGAACTCCTTCCTCCTCATCATAGACATAATCCTTCACTGTCACTGTCTCGTTGCTGCTGATGGAACTGTCAAAGGTGAATGTCACCTCCTGAATGTGGTCTTTGTTCTCAGCCTCCAGCCGCAGTCCCAGCTGGAGCGCCGACACACCCCCTGGTATGTCGCCGCTGTCCGGCAGGGTCACTGACACCTGTGCCTGGTGATCTTTTTCTCCCTTCTGCCAGCTGACAAAAGGCGCTGCCGCCCACGCGCACAGCTGGGATGTCATCATCGCCGCTGTAGTCAGGCAGACTGCCAGACCGTATCTGATTTTTCCTCTTCTCATTGCGCGCTTCCTCCCGGTATCGTATTGTATCTGTTCAGTTTAACAGAGGGAAGAGGATCGGGAATTTCCACAAATACGGTGGAGCTTACCAGACGCTCTCCTTCCTGGGTTATGGCATCGTCTACGCGGTAGAGTTCCGCCCTTACCTTTCGTCCTTTCAGCTGGGCTGTGTCAAATCCCGGCTTTATGTAGTAAATCCAGATTCCGTCACTGACCTCTCCCAGCATTCCGTCCTGGGGATCAGGGGCGAATATGACTTCCTCGGCATTGATGGCGCCTGCCTCATCTGTGCCTCCCACGATGTTGCCCTGGTCATCCCACAAAAGAACCGTATTGTACGCCGGGTTTCCTTTGTAGGTGCCTGTAAATATCAGAGAACCCTTGGGAATGGTGGTTCCGTCCGTATAATCCTCGCTGAGGATCCCTATGGAGCCTGCGGACTCCAGGGAAACATTGTCCCCTGTCTCCCCCATGAGGGACAGCTCGGTCACCGTCAGTTCCTTTCCTCCCTGGCCGGGTACCGTCAGTTTCACGTAGGACGCATCGTAAGTAAACAGGTTCGTGCCGTCTGTAAAGTGATATTTTGTGGTGCTTCCGTTCTGCTTGATGCCGGAGGCGTGTGTTTTAACCAGGGTCCACTCCTCGCTGCCTGCCCCTCCTGTCTCACTGACATAGATCTCAAGGCCTCCTGTCTGTGTCCCGGTGAACTCAAGTCCGGTGATTGTCTCCAGCTGATTCAAATGGATCACGATTTCCGGAACCGCTGTCCCTTCTGTCTTCCCGGTGAAGCCCGTAGACAGATCATTGTCGCACATCAGTTCCAGGTCCGGCTGGTACGGAACTTCCGGATCATCGTCATCTGCTTCTTCCAGTTTCTCATTGGTCATATTGGTGGTAATCTGCCAGAGGTCTTTATCCAGCCTTCCGTCGTGGGACACTTTTACATCTCCGATTTCCACCTTCTCAGTGGGATTCAGCCACTGATCATAGCCGATGGCCTCATAGGTAAAGGCATGATTGTTGATGGTTCCTATGACATCTGTAAACTGGGCCTGGCCTCCGGATGCCTGGGCATAGCCCACAGGTCTTCTGACAATCTCGTCCTTTATCCTCTCGTAGCGGCAGATCTCGTACATCCAGATATCCGGGGAAGAGGACAGGTTTAAGGTGACCTCGTTGCTCCCTTCCGTATAGTCGATGCTGCCGGTTACGTTCACTGCCTGAGCCAGATTTTTATCCTCGCCGGCCTCGATCTGCTTCACCCTGGTCTCGTCGTTGGCAAACCAGATTCCTCTGGTCTCTTCCTCAAACTGTTTTGCGTAGGCAATGGTTCCCTGGTCAGGCTCCATGCCCCAATGCTCAAAGAAGTTCAGCAGGTTTTTCTGCGCCGATGCCATGGCCAGGCGCATCAGCTTATTGTCAGTGTCCGCCCCTGTAAGATCCAAAGATCCCGGCGCCTCGCTGATCCTTCTGGCATAGGAGTCGGTCCTGGCAAAGAACAGATTGGCAAGCTGCTCCTCAGGGTCATCATAAATCTTATAATTGTACCCCCTGTCATAGGCCAGATGGAGCTGCCAGTACATGGCCAGCTGTACAAACACGCTGGAGGCCTTGCCCTTGGTGCCTGACGTCACCTTGTCAAATACCTTGTCGTATGTAAATCTCACAGAATTGTTGTTATCCTGGGCCTGTGCCAGCAGGGAGAAGTAATTGTTGGTTGTCTCCGCTACGGCGTAGGCGCCTTCGTTGATCTCATGGCCGATCTCATGGGCAATGCCCCAGCCAAAGTACCGGCCGCTTATCCATTTTCCATTCTCGTCCCTCTCCACAGGCCTGCCGCTTACCATGCCGGACAGCTGGGCCCACTCGATGCCGATGTGTTTGCCTCCCGCGTACATAAAGGCGCCGGCGAACATTCTCTGGTAGCGGATATTGATGCGGCTTACAGGCACCCGGTTGTATGTCTTGTCCCCGGGATTCTCGTTGAGCCCCTTGTGCTGGTAGAACAGGTACATCATCTCATCCATAGCTTTTAAAGACCGGACCAGTGTCTGGGCTTTTTCTTCCCTGGTTCCGTTTCCCATGCCGGCCAGCACCCGCTCTGTAGCCAGAGACAGCATGGTATACCTTGTGACAATATCGGTGGCCTCATAAACGCAGTTCTGAGGCTGCCATGGGTAGTCGGTATGATTTTCCTCATGGAGTCTCTGGGCTTTACCCTGCATCTCCTCCAAAGCCTCGATGTAATTCATGACCTTTGTCCGGCATGTCTCATCGCTCAGGGGATCATCCATGGTTCTGAGAGACAGATCCGACAGATCCAGTACCGGGATTCTGGTTCCTCCCACTACACGGACACCGTACTGCTCTGCTCCCGCGGCTCCTGTATAGGCGATGTAGAGCTGGCCGCCCCGCTCTAAGTCCATGTTGTCCACAGCCGGGATTGTGATCTCGTTGGGACCTGCCTTTAAGTAGCCCACGGACTTAAATACCGCGTTGGAACTGCCGTGGTACTGGGATACGATCACCTGCAGCCTGGTCCCGTCGCCGATCTCGTGCCTTGGGCCTCCCGCGTAGACAGTGACAGTATCCCCTGCTCTCACGGTAACTCCCAGAGGCTGATAAACGTTAAGGCCTCCCCGGAACGTAATGTGGCTGTCATAGCTCTCTGTATCTTTGTTATCCACCACCATGATATCTGTGGCGCTGCTTCCCTCTTTCAGAATCTGCTCCGCGTTGGCAAGCTCTGCCTCCAGAATGTCTTTCTTCGGATGGTACTCGCCGCTGGCCTCGTCCGTTGTATTCAGACGCTTTCTCAGCCCGTCAATATCTGCCTGAGTCACATCCTCCCGCAGACTTACATGGTAAATGTCCGTGTACAGGCCCAGGATATCGTCCTCCAGAGAATCGTAGTAGTAGAATTTATACTCCGCCACACTGATCCGGCGCTGGTTGAAGGTTCTCATGGCAAGCTGCACCCGCTTCGCGGTAAAGGGCTCCACTGCCTGCACCATATAATAAGTCTTGTCATTGCTGGTTTTTTTGTACAGCCTTGTGGCAACAGACTTTTTATTGTTCTGGGCATCCCAGTAGTCAATTCTCACGGCTGTCAAATCATATTTCTGCTCTTCATCAGGAACCAGGGCTACGGTATCCATCTGGTACTCCTGGTCAAGAGTCACTATAGGCGCCTTGTTCTCGCCGGGATAGGCATTTCCCGCATCCCAGTCAAGGCGGACCCAGCTGGTGGTGTAATCCCCATCCACCACGTCAAACTCGTGGCCGTCGGTTCCCCCGTAGAGCACGGATTCAATGTGGGCGGTGGGAATCCCCTCCCCGGGTGTGTTGATCAGCCTGTAATTCGGTGTCTCCGGCGGATTTAAGGAAACCGTTTTTCCTTTATAGTGAATAGACGCAGGTCCCTCTCCAAGAGGATTGGAGCCTGTGAGGTAAATCTCATACTCGGTCTCGTCTTCTAAGTCCCGGAGATCATACCGGTTCTCCTCGATCCCCGGAACAGAGGTGTAGGACCCTTGTGTATCTGCCGCTTTCCGGTAGTAAAGGGTATAGGAATCGGTATCCTTCATATCCTTCCACTGGATAACCAGCCTTCTGTAACCGCCTGTAATGGCAATATTCTCCGGCGCCGGAGGAAGGCTTGTGGCTCTGGGATGAGCGGTAGTAAAGCTTGAGGGGCTTCTCCAGGTGCCATTGACGGAACGGACTTCCACCTTGTACTCCCGGCCGTTGATCAAGTCATCCCCTGCCAGGCTGCTGACCATGAGGGAAGCCTCCTCAGCCGGGTAGGTCTGGCTGTTCTCCTCGTCGCTCACAACCACCTCATAGCCTGTGACATTAGCCTGCTTTTTCCATGTGAGCACAAAAGAGGCATCTCCGTCTTCAACTTTAAGCCGGTCCGGTCCCGCCATCATAGGCTCTGGTATCCGGTCTTCCATGTTGTTCAAAAATTCCACTCTGGAGATCTCCACCAGAGTCTTGGACTCCAGGGTCTTGGTGACGCTGATGGTAACTTTTTTTACCGCCACCTGGCCGCCCAGATCAATCTCAATGGGAACACCCTGGCGCATGTCATCGTCAACGGTTTCTCCCTCCTCTGACACCATACTGGCCGCCGCCATGGCAGCTGCCTTTCTTAAGCTTCTCTGTCTGTTCACCTGCCCGTCCACAACCCGGAATTCCCGGAGCTTCCCATTGGCATCCTCCACCTGCACCACCGCATCCCGGATGCTGCCTCCGGAACCTGTAACCGGTTCGATGACAAAGCCCCGCATCTCCTTGGGCGTGCCGAATTCCGCCTGAATTTTCACAGGATTTTCGCTGGTAATCTCTCCCTTCGCCTCCAGAGACAGAGTCCCCTCTCCTGCCAGCACTTCCCCTATACTGCCCTGGGTTACATCCGCGTTGCCGGCTGTAGCTTTTACCTCCCCGGCTCTCACCAGAACCGTCTTTACAGGTTCTGCCTTTCTCTCCTGGGCCCCTGTCTTATAATACTTTGTAAAATGGGCCACATCCAGAAGGTCTACCTCGCCGTCACCGTTTAAGTCAGCCCTGTGGGAAAACGCGTCGTCATGTTTATTTTCCATGGCCGCGATCCTCAAAAGCTCCTCCTTGTCCCCGTCGTCCACTTCTCCGTCGCCGTTGACATCTCCCATGGATAAAACGCCGATCCTGCCGGCCAGCTCCCCTTCCTCGTACCCGTGAGATTCCGGAAGATCATTCATCAGCCTGAGGGTTGTCATATCCCCGTTGATCTTGATTCCCTTCTGCTCATAGGGGACATAAGAGTTTTCATCTGTGTCTGACGGAATCAGTTTCAGATCATAAGTGCCGTCAGGTATGTCCTTGATTATCACCTCGGTCTCTGAATACGTGCCGCCCTCCATGGCCGGCAGCGTCAATTCGTCGATGACAGGCCCGGCTTCTTCCTCCCCTGACGGTTGAAGTTCCACGGCCCACCGGGACTCCCCGGCCCGGGCCGTGCCCTGGACTCTCAGCTTGAGCCACCCGGTGCTGTCATCTTCCGAAGAAGACCGGGCTTTCACTCCTTCGGTCTGTCCGTTAGATACCGAGGCAATGCTCCCGGCATCATCGGCCAGGCGGCGGTCATTGGAGGCATTGACAGACCTTACAGGGTTCATACTCTGCAGAGGGCTGCCAAGCAGCAGGACAGCCGCCATCGCAAAAGCTACTCTTCTTTTCATCGCATTTTCTCCTCCTTTTAAATTTTCACCTTGGTCCAGGCGCCGGAGCGGAATCTCCACCTGGTAAGGATAAATCTGCACAGCTGATCACATACGATACCAAACCAGATACCGATGAGGCCCAGGCCCGCTGTGTAGCACAGGCCATAGGAACAGATGGTTCTTACAAAGGTAACGCTGATGGTGGAGGCTACGGTGGTGAACAGCACGTCTCCCGCCCCTCTGAGGCATCCCATGTAGATAACCTGAGAGATCTGCAGTACCACAATCACCACAATAACCCTCATAATTTCCACACCCATGGCGATGATATGGGCTTCCTGAAAATACAGGCTGTACAGCAATCTGCCTCCCAGCAGATAAAATACGGCAAGAACCATAGAGATGGCTGCCCCCATCTTCTGACAGGTAGCTCCGTAGACTTTGGCAAGCTCTGGTTTTTCCTCCCCCAGGCTGCGCCCGATCAGCGCCACCGCCGCCACCTGCATGCCGTCCCCAAAGGAAAACGACAGGCTCATCACATTCATGCCCACCTGGTGGGCCGCAAAGGCGTCGGTCCCCAGCTTGGCTGTCATTACCGCCACAGCCATAAATCCGATTCTCAGAAGGATCTGCTCCAGAAATATATTGGATCCGATCCTGAAAATGCTTTTTAAACTTGACATCCGGAACCGGAGCTTATTGGACAGCATATATGGGATGCTGACAAAGCTGTCTTTTGGGATAATGGATGCAATGCTCATGCCGCAGGCTACCACGGTCCCGAAAACCGTTGCCAGTGCGGCGCCCCGGATCCCCAATGCCGGAAATCCAAACTTACCTCCGATCAGCAGGTAATTGCCGATCATGTTCAGCACATTGGCAGTGACATTGGTTTTCATGGCGATCCTGGTGCGCCCGGCGCCTCTTTGGGCCGCGTTGATAACCAGGGATATGATATTAAACATCATGCCGCCCATAATAATCTGGAAATAAATTACAGCCGCCTGGTGGGTATCTTCATTGGACCCGCACAGCCGTATGATGGGGTCAGCAAGGGTCACACATACAAGGCTGACAAGAATTCCGGCCAGGCATACAAACACCATGGCCGCCATCAGCGTCTCGTTGGCCCCGTCCCTGTCCTCCTGCCCCCTTCTCCTGGCCACGATGGCCGACACTGCCACATTGGCTGCTATAAACATGGCAAGGCCGATAAATTTAGGCTGGGTAGTGAGTCCTACCGCTGCCACCGCATAAGCCCCGATGGAGCTGACCATCAGCGAATCGATCATCCCTGCCAGAGCCACAAAAAAGGACTCCAGCACTGCCGGCCACGCCATCTGGAAGGTCTCTCTCATAATAGAGCCAGACCGCGCTTTATCCGCTCTTCCTTCTCCCATAATTCCCGTCCTTTCTCTATCCGCCCGCAGCGTCCCCTTCTTATGTACCGATGCATCGTCACTTTACAGATTCCTAAGCGCCTTTTGCAGCTTTTCTACATCTCCATCCGAGAAGCAATATCCGTCCATCCCGCACTCTTTGGCCGAATCGATATTCAGCGGCTGGTCATCCACAAAAAAGCATTCCTCCGGCTTTAAGCCAAATCGGCCAAACAAGTGCTGATACATCTCCTTCTGAGGCTTCATGCATTTTACCTCAGCGGAAAAAAGCACCCCGTCAAAAAGGCGGATTCCGGGGATCACATCCAGATAGCAGTCCAACATCCTGAGGGAAGCGTTGGAACACAGATAAAGCCCGTATCCCTGATTTTTCAAGTCTGCCACCAGACCCTCCATCCCCGGAACCGGCCACATGCAGTATTCATGCCAGTGCTTCAGACAGAGCGCCGCAGCCTCCCTGGCATGTCCCTGGGGCAGCCTGGCGGTCATCCTTTTCAGAGCTTCTTCCTGGGAGATCACACCCATATCCAGCATAAGCCATTCCGGCGATATAAATACAGAAGTATTTACTGCCTCCATCTCCTGCTCATCAGCCGCAAACCTCCTGCTGGCCCTCCGCGAATCGTAGTAAACCAGCACATTTCCCATATCAAACACCACATTTTTGATCATGATTTTGTCTGCTCCTTCCGCCTTTGGAAAAATATTAATATAGAGTAAAAAAGCCTTCACCTTACTTTCTGCGGTAAAATGAAAGCCTGACAAATCTGTTTGTTCCCGGCGGACCTGCCGCTGCCCTCACAGTCTTTCAAACCGCGAAGGCAGCGGGTCCTTGCCGCAAAACCGTTTTTACTCCGGTTTTTCCACCTGCACAATAGCAGTCTTCTGCATGGGGATTCGGCAGTTTTTATTGTTGCCAAACTCAACGATCACCGTGTCGTCGGTCATGTCGATAACAACGCCGTAAAACCCGCTGGAAGTCAGAATCGTGTCCCCCACGGCAATGCTCTCCATAAGTTCCGCCATCCTTTTCTTCTCTTTGTTCTGAGGACGGATGGCGATAAAATACATAAGCCCGATCAAAAACGCGGCATATACCACCCAGAATCCTACCCCGCCCATGGCGCTTGCAGTTAACATAAATCTTCCTCCTTTTTGTATCGGCACGCGCCCCAAAACGGCGCCTGCCAGGTCGTCGGAAGGCATCCTAAAAACGCTGCGCGTTTGCCTTCCTCCTTTTTCAATCGGCACGCGCCGCCTCGCGCGTAAAATCCGGTCTCAGTTTAATTTTCCCCGCCCGTCATGCCCTGCAGCTTTTGTTCTTTATACCGGGCATAGCGGTGTTCCTCGATCGCGTCGCGGATCTCTTCCATCATTGTATTATAAAAGTACAGATTATGCAAGACGCACAATCTCATCCCCAGCATCTCTTTTGCTTTCAAAAGATGGCGGATATAGGCCCGGCTGTAGGAACGGCAGGCCGGACACTGACAGCCCTCCTCAATGGGCCTGGGGTCCAGCTCGTACTTCTGGTTAAACAGATTCCGTTTCCCTTCATTGGTGTACACATGGCCGTGGCGGCCGTTTCTCGACGGGTACACGCAGTCAAAGAAATCTACCCCTCTGTCCACAGACTCCAGGATATTAGCCGGAGTTCCCACCCCCATAAGATAAGTGGGCTTGTTGTCAGGCAGACAGGGCACCGTCTCATCCAGGATCCGGTACATCTCCTGGTGGCTCTCCCCCACTGCCAGGCCTCCCAGGGCGTACCCGTCTAAATCCAGCCCCGATATCTCCCTGGCGTGGGCGATGCGGATATCCTCGAAGGTTCCGCCCTGATTGATTCCAAACAAAAGCTGCTCCCGGTTTAAGGTATCCGGCAGAGAGTTAAGCCGCTCCATCTCCTCCTTACATCTCACAAGCCACCTGGTAGTCCGGTCCACGGAATTCTGCATATACTCCCGTGTGGCCGGGTGGGGTGGGCACTCGTCAAAAGCCATGGCAATGGTGGAGCCTAAGTTAGACTGAATCTGCATGCTCTCCTCGGGCCCCATAAAGATCTTTCTTCCGTCAATGTGGGAGTTAAAATACACTCCCTCCTCCTTGATCTTTCGCATCCCTGCCAGAGAAAACACCTGAAATCCCCCGGAATCCGTCAGGATGGGCCGATCCCAGTTCATAAACTTATGGAGGCCGCCAAACTGCCTGATCAGCCTGTCCCCTGTCCGCACATGGAGATGGTAGGTGTTGGACAGCTCCACCTGGGTCCCGATGGCCCGGAGGTCGTCGGCGGACACAGCGCCTTTGATGGCTCCCACTGTGCCCACGTTCATGAACACCGGCGTCTCGATGACCCCGTGGACCGTCTTCACCTGAGCCCTTTTAGCCCTGCCGTCTCTGGCTATGATCTTATATTCCATATCACTTACTGCTCTGCCTTGGCAGGCTTCTTTTTCATGGTCATCACATACCACAGGGCTCCCGTGATGCAGATGGAGGAATAGCCTCCCACGACGATGCCGGCCATAAGAGGCAGGGCGAACTCGCGGATGGAGGAAACTCCAAGGACAAACAGCATGAGCACCATGATAAAGGTGGTCAGGGAGGTATTGATGCTCCTGGTAAAGGTCTCCGTGATGCTGCGGTTAACCAGCTCTGCCACAGACTCCTTGTGGCTCTTGGTCTGCAGATTCTCCCTGACACGGTCAAAGATCACGATGGTGGCGTTGATGGAGTAGCCTACAATGGTCAGCATACAGGCGATAAAAGTAGAGCCCACGGACCATTTTGCCACCGCGTAGCAGGTGAGAACCACCAAAACGTCGTGGAGAAGGGCCAGAACCGCGCTGGCCGCAAACCGGATGTCTTTAAACCGGAACCAGATATAGATCAGCATGCAGACAGTAGCGATGACCACCGCCACCATGGCATCCTGCTTCATCTCCTGGCTGACAGCGCCGGAGATGCTCTCAGCCGTGATCAGCTCCGGGTCCACGCCGAACTGATCCACCATGGCCTGGTTCAGGGCCTCCCTCTGATCCACGGTGAGGGTCTTTGTCTTGATGATCACTTCCGTGGTTCCCGCCACCTTCTGGGTCTGAACCTCCGGATCCCCTGTTACTTCCTCGATCACAGGCACCACCTTGGAAGAAATGTCCTCCAGGCTCATGTCCTCGTTGAAGGTCACGTTGGTGGATGTGCCGCCTTTAAAATCCATGCCGTAGTTGAGGGCTCCCTTCCCGGAAGCGGCTCCCGCCCCCATGACAACCCATCCCAGCACTACCGCAGCCAGGGATACGGCAAAAAACACTTTTCTCTTTCCAAGGAAATCCTTTGGCTCGGCAGCCTTCTTCACTCCGTAGAATTTCACATCCTGGAAGCCTATATTGTAAAGGGCGTACAGAGCCCCCTTTGTGACAAACAGCGCGGTGAACATGGACAGGATGATACCGATAGCCAGGGTGGAGGCAAATCCCTTCACCGTGCCGGAGCCTCTCCAGAACAGCACTACCGCGGCGATCAAGGTTGTGATATTGCCGTCAACAATGGCGGACAAGGCTTTGGAAAAACCGGTCTTAATGGCAGACCTCACGGTCTTGCCCACGCCGATCTCCTCCTTGATGCGGGTAAAGATGATGACATTGGCGTCCACCGCCATACCGATGGACAGGATAATTCCCGCAATGCCGGGAAGAGTCAGGGTCACCTCAAAGGCCGACAAAAGGATCAGCTCCAGCCCCACATACAGGCACAGCGCCAGCACGGAAGCCACGCCCGGGATCCGGTAGGCAAAGATCATGAACAGGGCCACAAGCAGAAATCCAATGGCCGCGGCCCTTAAGCTGGTGGCGATGGCCTCCTGCCCCAGCTTGGCCCCCACCACGTTGGAGCGCAGCTCTTCCAGTTCCAGGGACAGGGATCCGATGCGGATGGTGGCGGCCAGATTCTCCGCCTCCTCATAGGAATTCATACCCTCGATATAGCACTCGCCTCCTGTGATCTCCGAGTTGACCCGGGGGGCGGACTTGATCTCGTTGTCATAGATAATATAGATGATTTTTCCCAGATTTGCCTTGGTGGCCTCCGCAAAAAGCTGGGTTCCCTCCGGGGTGAAGGTCAGGTTCACCGTGTTCTGCCTGATGCCGTTCTGCTCCATGATGCCCGGCTTGGCGCTGGCCACCTGGTCTCCTGTAAGGATCACATTGCCCGCCTCGTCCATAAAGATCAGAGAACCCGGCTGGCCCAGTTCTTTTAAAATGGCATTGGCGTCATTCTCGCCGGGGATATCAATGTTGATGCGGTTCCCGCCTTCCTGATACACCTCAGCCTCGGTGCTGTAACCTTCCACCCTCTGCTGCAGCTTGTAGACCGTGTCCGACATCTGCTCCGCCGTAGGGTTGTCATCCAGGGCCTGATAGGTAATGCTGACACCGCCTGCCAAGTCCAGCCCCAGTTTGATGTCATCCATGGTGTCATAGCCGAAATACCCAAACAGAGCTACGCAGACCAGGATGGCAAGCAGGCCCAGGAAGCCTTTTCCTTTACTACTTTTCATGATACATAATCTCCTTTGTTTATATTTACTCGCGGCACAGCCGCTGGTCAGCTTACGAAGTTCACTTTACTCAGCCAGTGCAGCCTTGATCATGATGGAACACTCGATCCTCTTCTTCTGCATCTCACACCCGATATCATAGGCGTCTGTGATAGAACCGTGGAAATGGTAGGAGTTTGCCGCGCAGCCGCCGCTGCAGTAGAACCGGGCAAAGCAGTCCCGGCACTTTTCCTTGGCGTAAACATTGCACAGTTTGAACTCCTCCCGGACCTTTTCATTGGTGATGCCCTCATCCACATTGCCCAGGAGAAATCCCTCCTGACCCACAAACTGATGGCACGGATACAGATCCCCCCACGGGGTCACCGCCAAATACTCGGTCCCCGAACCGCAGCCGGACAGCCTCTTGGCCACGCAGGGGCCCTGGTTTAAATCAATCATAAAGTGGAAAAAGTTGAACCCTCTTCCCTCTTTCTGCCTCTTTATATATTCCACCGCCAGCTTGTCATACTCCTCTAAGATTTGAGGCAGGTCCTCCTCGCGGATGGCGTAAAGCTCATCAGGGGAAGCCACCACCGGCTCTATGGACATCTGCTTAAATCCCAGATCCGCGAAATGGAGGACATCTTTGGAGAAATCCAGATTGTTTCTGGTAAATGTCCCTCTCACGTAATAGTTGGTCTGGTTCCTGCTCTCGGCGAACTTCTGAAACTTGGGCACAATCAGGTCGTAGCTCCCGGCGCCTTTCCTAAAGGGGCGCATCCGGTCATTGACCTCCTTGCGCCCGTCCAGGCTCAGGACCACGTTGCTCATCTCCCTGTTGCAGAACTCCATAACCTCGTCGTTTAAAAGAACCCCGTTGGTGGTCAGGGTGAACCGGAACCGCTTGCCGTGGCTCTCCTCCTGAGAGCGGCCGTACTCCACCAGCTGCTTTACCACCTCCCAGTTCATGAGAGGCTCGCCTCCAAAGAAATCCACCTCAAGATTCCTCCTGCTGCCCGAGTTGGCTATGAGGAAATCCAGAGCCTTCCTGCCCACCTCAAAGCTCATAAGCGCCCGCCTTCCGTGGTACTCTCCCTCCTCGGCAAAGCAGTACCGGCAGGCCAGATTGCAGTCGTGGGCGATGTGAAGGCACAAGGCCTTTACCACGGTCTTTCTCTTCTTAAAGTCCACCACGTAGTCATGGTAGACATCCTTGGCAAACAGCTCCTCCCGGTTGATCAGCTCCTGAATATCCTCCAGAGCATCCTCAATCTCCCGGGGATCATAGGTCCCTGACAGGCTGTCTCTCACCTGAGCCTCAAGCTCTCCCGGGATATCCCCCGGCTCCTCAAGCTCAGGCATGGCCTTTGACAGGAGCGCCACTGCGTCATAGACTACATCATCCACCACATGGACGGCCCCGCTGTTGACATCCATGATAATATCATACCCATTATTCTTATACTGATGAATCACTGATCCTTATCTCCTAATTTTGTATCGGCGTATCGGCACGCGGCGCCGCGCGTCACCTGCCAGGTCGTCGGAAGTTTGTCTGAGACAGGCGGCAACGATAAATTACCCCTACAATCTGGGAGACCGTAGGGGTATACTTTGCCTGTCTGCCTTCTGTGATCTGCCGCCTGCTTTAGCGTCCGCTGTTCTCGCAGCTCTGGTTTCCTACCGTGCAGGATGTCTTGCACGCAGACTGGCAGGATGTCTGGCACTCGCCGCATCCGCCGTTCTTCATGGTATTCTTTAATGTGTTATTGCTCAAAGTCTTTACTTTCTTCATGATTACCCTCCATTTTTCTTGTGCGCTTTCCTGATTATAGCATAAGTCCTCTGTTCGCGCAAGAACTTGTTAATTGTAAAAACGGCATCCGCATCTCCCGTTCTCCTTCACCTGGTACAGCGCCCTGTCCGCCTGGCTGTAGAGTTCTTCCGGAAAGCCCTTGTCTGAAAACGCGATCCCGATGCTCAAGGATATGGGCGGAAGCCCGTCCGCCGGGTTCTGAAGGAACTGGTTCATGGCATCCGCTTTATTCTGGATCACCTGCTGCAGCTCCCGGGTGCTGTTGGTCATGATCACCGCGAACTCGTCTCCGCCGATCCTGGCCACATAATCCTGAGAGCGGAAAGTATCCGTCAGGTGCTTCGCCACTTTCTTAAGGACCTGATCCCCGATCTCATGGCCGTAATTGTCATTGATCAGCTTAAACTTGTCCACATCAATAA
>CAMTAF010000046.1 GCA_947066955.1 uncultured Hungatella sp. | reverse complement strand
TTTGTGTGGATATCTGCCAACGAAACGGAATCGAGGAACTGCGGTATACCGGGGATGAGACGGGGAATCTGACCCTGCACAGCATGTTCTACAGCGAGACAGAGTGTCCGGGGCCCTATCTGAAAGGGCGGATGGATGAGATCGCGGGGGAGGTGAACAGGCGGCTGAATGGGGAGTGAAAATTTACGCGGGGACGCGTTTTAATATAGATCACACAGGACATCTGTTTATAAGATGCCACAACATTTTTTAAAGAAAGGAGTAAGCATGCGATGAATGTCAAAAGCGAGGGGAAACGGATATTTGGAGCCTGTCTCCTCCTGATGATGACTGTGTTGGCTGTGTATTTTATAACATTTGCTGCGACGTCTGAGCAATGGGATGTTGACGGCAGCTACAGCCTGGTTATTAAAAAAGAATTTAATTTTGAAGATATACCTGCAGAGATTCAAGAACAGGCTACAGCCAAGGAGTATACATTCAAGATTACCGGAACACGGGCAACGGGGGAAAGAGACGAAAATGGAGATCTTGAGACAGTGTCAGTAAATGAAACGTTGACATTGCCCCGGAGAAGCGATGACGGCAAACTGATCTGGGAGTCTGAAGAATACAAATCTAATGGCCCCATCAATGTTATAGTGACTGAGATTACAGACAACATTGGAAATATGAAAGACAATAAAGGGAAATACTATAACATGTCAGATTCTTCTGTCGATTCCAAGATAACGGTTGACAGCAGGAAGCATGAACTGCAACTGAAGAATAACTCCATTCTGACTATAGTACGGCCAGAGGGGGAAGGTGGTCCGGAGGAACTCTGGTACCGTGTCACCAACAGGCCTTATGAGGAGCACCCCTCTGGTAGTTATGTACCTGTGGATGAGGTCTTTTCCCTTGAGAAGGGAGGAAAACGCGAGTTAACGGGCCTCCGCGCTGCGATTTACACCATTGAGCAGATTGCAGCTCCGGACGGTTATTTGCTTCAGCTGGGGGAGAGGGAGGAGACCGTTGATGGGGGAGAGAAAGGCCACTTCCATATTAATGGAACCCCGGGGACACTTATCCTGACCGCCGGAGGAACCAGAGGCGATGGTATGATTCACTATTATACGATAGAGCGGGTGGAATCGGAAGGGGATAACTCGGAGTATATGCGGACAACAATACCGATCCAGTCCGGCGAATCCTATCAATTGGATAATCTGCCTAAAGGCGGGTATGACGTGACGGAGCACACTATTAGTGCCAGCGGGAAATCTATAGTGACGGTACCACAGACGGAAGATTATCCCATGTCAGGAAAGAGCAGTGGGCTGACCAAAGAGACAAAATACTCTTTTGTAGCTATGACGTTAAAGTACCCGAAAGATTTTGATGTGGATTATATCAAGTTGGTGAGTTTTGGCCCGCTTTATAACAATGCGGGGAACAGATTAAACTCGTCTACTTCCTATGCCAATTTTTATTATGGAATTTGTGATGAGGGGGGAAGCGTAACAGGCATTAAGACACATTCAACTGGTTATAAGGGAAATATAACTTATACCATAACAAATCCGCCCAAGCTTAAAGTGGATAATTCTAAAAGGCTGGCTTTTACCGCCACAGGGGTGAAGAGCCAAACAGCGAAAACAATCGGTGTGAGTTGGATCGCATATGATGAAAAAGAAACAGAAAAGACGTTAAGTGCGGGAATATCGGAATCTGTCACTGTAGATGAACGCAGATGGATTAAGATACAGGCCCCCAAGTTAGAGGATCCTGATGCGGATGGCGCGGATCAGATTGCCTACTATTATACGATCAAAAATAGTGAGGGTAATTTGATTAAAGGGACGACGGACAGAGAGGACACCACAGTAAAACTGCTTCCCGGGGAGAGTATAAAGTTGAATCTTCCGAAAGTGGGTTCTTATACAGTCGTTGAAACTATTGAAGGGAACACGCCTGTTGGCTTTACTATGAGGATTTCGGGAAAGACCTTTGGTACGACAGAGCCTAATAAAGAAATCACCTTGAGAATAGGCGGTGACCGCGACCTTACTATCAGTAAACCCGCCCTCAGCAAACCTACTCTTAACAGTCCTTGGGATCAAGCGGCTGATAATCGAACATACACCTTTACTGTAACAGGGGGTAATCTTAGAGATAATATAGTTGTAGAGATCAAAGCCGGAGAGAGCAAAACCATTTCTCTGCCCAAACTGGAACGGCATATGCAACCCTATTCAATAATCCCTGGAGACAAGTTAGGGGAATATGAACTGGGTTATACGGATAGCGGTGCGGTTTACGGAATGGCAGAAGGCAAGAGCAGCATTACCTTTACCAACTTTTTTAGCCCAGACGAGTACGGCTATCGCTATGTCCATGAATATTACATAAGGGAGGACGACGGTACTTATACTTACGAGGGAAACAGTCAGATTACCACTAGATTGGGCCGTGAGGAAAAGGAGATATACGAGGCCTCACAGATCGATCAGGTTCCTCGATTTGAGGTTAAATCGGAGGTTGAAACATACACGCATTTCGAGGACGCATATGGTTGGGTCGATGGTCTCCCATTGGAAGCAAGAAGTGAAACGGACTTGGAGGAGGATTTCAGCGAGGTATATAACATTGTATATCCCATCGCGTCAGCATCTTCAGCCCAAAAGCACGAGGAGTATTCTGTCGCGTCAGCGTCGTCGGCCCAGGCAAGCTTAAACAGTGGAATCCCATCGGCTTTTTCCGATGAGGAAACCGATGATAGGGGTGTTATCAGCAAGGGAGTTGGCTTTGACACGGATGGAAAATCCCTCAATTACGCACCCGACCCAAGCAAGGAATTCATTAATGTTACCAAGGATGCCAGCCAAATCGTCATCCTGCGTTACTATCGTGACAGACAGCCGAAGGGAAGCTATAATGTTATTCATGTATATTATTTGCGGGACGAGAAAGGCGATCACTATGAGGGAGACAGCGGAGTTCTTCCACAGGAAGGCGAGCTGAATATTAAATATGATGTTAGAAATGTTGATAAGCAGTACGACTTTAAACCTGAGAACGCAGGGCGGTCTTATACGTATCAATATGAGAAGGATCAGTATGGCGTAGTGAAAAATGCCGGTGAAGATGATAGCGGTTATGAAACTGCCAGTGACGGCCTGGTCTATCGGGCAGACAATACCTGGAGTAACGTAGCAGGTACAGAAGAAGGAAACCAGATCATAATCCTGCGCTATTACCGGGAGCCAGGAGAGGGAACCTACAATATTGTCCATGAGTACTATTTCCGGGAAGCCAGCGAGAGCCAGGACGGCGAAACGGATGATTCTCAGCGGGCAAGATTCGCCCGATCCCTGAATGATGAAACTGAGACCGGTGAGAACGGGGAAGATACTTCCGGTGCGTTTTCCGGCACAGTGAACCGCGATGACGGTTATGTTTATACCTTTGAGGGGAGATCGGAGATTTGGAAGTCAGACCCTAAGACCGTGGGGACAACATTCTTTGCGGAGAACATTAGAAGAGAGTACAGATATAATGAGGATGATTATGAATTTCTTGATACAGGCTATGGTACCATATCTGGCCAAGACTATATCTGCAACTCTAATCAGCAGTGGGCCACTGCGACAGAGGATGGGAAAGAGGTTATTATTCTGCGGTATTATCGGGATCAACCTGAGGAACCTGAGAAACCCGAGAATCCACGCACTGGAAGCTACAACATTGTCCACGAGTATTATTTCCGGGAAGTTAGCGAGAATCAGGATGGTGAGGAAGATGATTCTCAGCGGTCAAAGAATACCCGATCCCTGAATGATGGAAGAGAGACCGACGGAGACGGGGAAGATATTTCAGGAGGGTTTAGCGGCACACTGAACCGCGATGACGGCTATGTTTACACCTTTGAGGGTAATACGAAGATGAAGAAGTCGGATCCCGAGTCCCTGGGAGATAGATTCTTTGCGAAAGATATTGCACTAGAGCGTAGCTATGACGGGAGGGAGTATCAACCTCTTGACACAGGCTATGGCACTACATCCGACCACATAAACTACGTCTGCGACCCCGACCAGGAGTGGGCCACCGCGACAGAAGAGGGGGAGGATGTCATTATCTTGCGGTATTATCGGGAAGAGGAATCCAATCCATCTGTCGGCGCCTACAGCATTGTCCATGAATATTATCTGAAAAATAAAAACGGCGAATATCAGTTAGAAGGTATCAGCGAGATAAGTCCAGGGACTGTAGACCCTCTGGTGGGCAGGGATTATCTGTACACTGCCAAAGAGGAAATGTGGATAGAACAATTTAAAGGGAAAGACTACGGACATTGGGAAGATCTCTATGGCAAAATACTGTCAGACCCCAATGACAGCCAGGGGATTAAAGACATACAAACTGCCTCTGGAAAGACTTACGGATGGGATGCCGATATGAAGGGAGTCTACGCCACCGAGGAGGGAGATCAGATCATTATCCTGCGGTATGTGCGGGAGGAGCCAGAGACACCACCGCCGGACATTCCGGAAAACCCAGCCACTGGCACATACAAAGTAGTCCATACCTACTATTTAAGAGATAATACAGGAGATCATTTTGAAGGAAGGAGCGGGATCACTACAGTCAAAGCGAACTTAGACGACCAGATATACAGAGATGACAGCGTAGAGAAGCTGCCTGTCAGCGAGGCTACAGGCAGAAAGTATGGCTATGAAACCGCTGCTTACGGATATGCGCGGGGGAACCTGGATAATGATTCTGCCACTACCCAGGATCCCGGGGACACCCTGTACAGGGCGGAGGCTGGTATGAAAGGGGTAAAAGCCACCCAAAGCGGAGACCAGATCATTATCCTGAAATATATCCGTACTGAGCCAGGGAAACCGACAGAGCCAACCGAACCGGAGACCCCGGCAGCCGGTTCCTACAAGGTGGTTCACATGTACTATTTAAGAAATAGCGTCGGAGACCATTTTGAAGGGAGAAGCGGCATTGAGACGGTGGAGAAAGAACTAAGCGATACCGTTTACACGTCAGAAGACGTGGCCAGGATCCCTACCTGCGCAGCCAATGGCAGAACCTATGTCTACGGAAGCTGCGCCTACGGTCATGTAACCGGGGATATCGCCGACGATCAGCCGACGGTTCAGAATCCCGGTGACACTCTGTACCAGGAGGATCCGGAAATGACTTGGGTGAAGGCTACGGAGAGCGGTGATCAAATCATAATTTTGAAATATTACCGCAGAGTGAACAGCGGCGGCGGACGTCCGGGCTCTGGTTCGGATACCGGTATGGATCCGGGGCCGGAACCTACAGAACCCACACCGGAGACTCCCACGGAGCCGACGCCGGAGACCCCGCCAGAGACGCCCCCGGAGCAGCCCCGGCTTCCGGATCCCAATTCCCCTGACACTCCCGACAGGGTAACGATTACAGAGGAGGGCGTGCCGACTACCTATGTAAAGGTATGGAATCCGGAGACAGAGGAATATATGTATATTCCGGAGGGTGAGGTTCCCCTGTGGGGACTTCTTCCAAAGACCGGGGATAACAGCCGGTCTTTCCTGGGGGCACTGCTGGCCATAGGTTCCTTGGGAATCCTGTGGGCATTCTGGTTTTTCAAGTCCCGAAAAAAAGAGGACTGTTGAGATCAGCTCTCTTCAATGCTGCGGCAAAAGAATCTCTGCCGGGGCCAAGGTTTCCAAAAGCCTTGACCCCGGCAGTTCTTTATGCACACGGACCCCCAATCAGTTACGAAAAACGGTTCACTACCAGAATCGACGCTCCCAGCACCGTGAGCACGATGCCCACAGCCCGGTTCAGGGTGACGGCGCTGGCCTTGTTGGCGAATCTGGCGGCAATTCTTGCCCACAGCAGGGTGAACAGCACACAGAAGAACAGACACCCAAGATCGGGGAGACCGCCGATGGCCATGTGGCTCACAGCCCCGGTGACGGCGG
This sequence comes from uncultured Hungatella sp., assembly GCA_947066955.1. Lineage (GTDB taxonomy): Bacteria > Bacillota > Clostridia > Lachnospirales > Lachnospiraceae > UBA3402. The sequence continues at coordinate 21,158 of CAMTAF010000046.1, read as the reverse complement.
TAAAGGTCATGATGAACACACTGGTTCCCACGGCTGTCTTCAATTCATATCCCAGCACGCTTGTCAGGACAAGGAGCATCATCATGCCGCCTCCCGCGCCCACAAAGCCGCAGATAAAACCGACGCCGATGCCGCTGACAACGGACTGGATAATCTGTTTTCGCCGGCTGACCCCTTCCCTTGCCTCTCTGGTAGCCATGATTGGTTTGACTATAAATTTGATGCCTAAAAAGAAGGTCATAACCACAGAAAAATTTCCCATGGTTGTGTTGGGCACAAGGCTGGCTGCCCAGCTTCCCACCAGTGTAAACGTAAGGACAGCTGCCATCATCACAAGGCCGTTGCGGATATCTAAGTTCCCGCTTTTTCCGTAAGTGTAGGCACTGACGGCGCTTGCCAGCACATCGCTGGCGAGGGCGATTCCCACGGCCTCATAGGCGGGAAGCCCCAGAAAGGTGATGAGCATGGGACTGATCACCGCCGCCGCGCTCATCCCCGCGAATCCTGTCCCCAGACCGGCGCCGATTCCGGCGGCAAAACAGATAAAGATTTTAAAAATCATAAGTCGTGTACCTCCAGATATTGTTTGATATTTTGCTGAATGCGTGTAAAACATGTCTGCATTAACGAGATCTCCCTTGGAGACAGACCGTCAAACATCACATGGAAGAAATGTTCCTGGGCCTTCCTGCCGTCATCAATCAGGGATTTTGCCCTGTCCTGTATAGAGAGATGAGCAGTCTTTTTGTTGCCTGCAAGGTATCGTTTTTCCAGATAGCCGGACCGTTCCAATGCTTTTATGGACGTGGAGACATGAGATTTGGCAAGACACCGAACCTCCACAATCTCCGCCGCGGTGTCATACTGAGGATTATTGGCCAGGAACAGAAGGATGTCCAGTTCCGTTCTGGTGATGCCATGCTCCCGGCAGACCGGTTCCATGCAGAGGGAATACAGGGCTTTTGTGGGGAAATAATGTTCCCAAGGATTCAATGGCAGCATAGTTGCCTCCAAATAGTTCTTTTTTGAACAATAATAGCACGGATGAGGAGGAGTGTCAACAGAGACAAAAAATTCCCGCCTGTCCGGATAACAGGCGGGATGAGAAATATTATAAAGCGGGATTCTTTATGAAAGTTCTCCCGTGGCAAAGGCCTCCAGCACATCTGTCAGGGATCCGACGATACGGGATGCCAGAGCGGCGTACCTGGGTGCGGGATATTTCATATCAGGCACGCAGATCACCGGGATGTGAGCAGATGAGGCGGCCTGGATCCCCATCTCGGAATCCTCCAGCACCAGGGCCTCAGCCGGGGACACATGGACTTTTTCGCAGGCTTTTAAGAAAATGTCCGGGTTGGGCTTGCCATGCTCCACCTCGTCGCCGCATATGGAGTCGTCATAATAGTCCGTGAGCCCGGTCTGTTCAAGGATCTTGTCCACCCGGTCCCTGGTGCTTGAAGTGGCCACGACGGTCTTGTAGCCGTGCTCCTTTAAGTATTTGAGGAGCTCCCTCAGCCCTTCCTTTACGGGCACTCCCTCTTTTTCAAAGAGATCGTTCATGTACCGGTGCACGTTTTTCAGTACTTCTTCCATAGGGAAAGACGGGCTGAAATGGTCATAAAACATCTGAAACACCGCAGGTAGCGGACATCCCAGAAATGATTTATAGAAATCCTCCTCCATGGTCAGCCCAAGCTTGCCGCACTCGATTACATAGCCATCATAAGTTACTCTCTCACTGTTGATCATCAGCCCATCCATATCAAAAATAACTGCTTTTATCATGGTATCTGCTTTCCTCCTGAATGTTTTATAAAGATTTTACCATTAAAGAGGGGAGATTGCTATACCAAAAGGCGTAAAATGTGTATAATAGAGACATGATCCTTCAGAAAAATGTCTTTCCGCAATTCATAAAAGGGAAGGGGGGTACCTGTTGTGGGAATTTTTCTAAACAGCAAAATGCCTTGCGCAGATTACCGTCAGACGGTTTTGGAGACCTATTTTGTTGATAAATCCGCATTGATCAAAGACTTAATTCCTGCGCTGGGAAAAAAGAATCGGTATTTTTGTATAACAAGGCCCCGGCGGTTTGGAAAGAGCGTCATGGCCAACATGGTGGGAGCCTTTTTTGGAAGAGCCGCAGATGCCAGAGAATTGTTTGATCAGATGGCTATTTCTGAATATGAAGGTTATGAAGCTCATCTGAATAAGCATAATATTGTATATATTGATTGCAGCCAGGTGCCAAGGGACTGTAATAGCTATAAGCAATATATTGACCGTATTCAGAATGGGATTAACAGAGATTTCGCGGAAGACTACCCGGATTTAGATATCGATGAAACTGCTGCTTCCTGGGATATCATTACGGATATTTTTCAGAAAAAAGGTCATAAGTTTATCTTTATAATTGATGAGTGGGATGCTCTGTTTCATATGCCATTTGTGACAAAAGAAGACAAAGAGTTATACTTACTCTTCTTAAAGTCCCTTTTAAAAGACAAAGTTTATGTAGAATTGGCGTATATGACAGGAGTTCTTCCTATCGCAAAATATTCAAGTGGTTCAGAATTAAATATGTTTCTGGAGTATGATATGGCAACCAGAAAGAAATTCAGCGAGTATTTTGGATTCTCAGATCAGGAAGTTGACAGATTGTTCGGAATATATCAGAAGGAAACGGAGAACCCGGAGATCAGTCGGGAAGAATTGCGGTTCTGGTATGACGGCTACTGTACCGCGGGAGGAAAACGGATGTACAATCCCCGCTCCGTAGTGTGCGCGCTTACCGAAAATGAACTGTCAAATTATTGGACAAGTTCGGGGCCGTATGATACTTGTCACCAAGCGGAGCTTGATGACCTGCGCACGCATCAGCGTGCTTCCTCTGATGAAATTTTTTATTATATACGCAATAATGTGGAGGATGTGCGGGATGACATTGTATTGATGGTGTCAGGGGAGCCGGTCCCTGTTATATTGCAGGGATATGCGGTTACAGAGCCGGAGCTAAAGACAAAGAATCAGATTTATTCGGCAATGGTAGTCTACGGCCTTTTGACTTATGAAAATAAATCGGTTTCCATTCCTAATAAAGAATTGATGGATAAATTTAATGAGCTGCTTCTCAATAATGATAATCTTGGCTATGTACATCGGCTGGCTAAAGAGTCCCAGCGAATGATTACCGCTACATTGGCAGGAGATACAAAGACTATGGAGGAGATTCTGAAATTTGCGCATGACACAGAATCTCCTATTCTCTCTTATAACAGTGAGATTGAATTATCGGCTGTGATTAATTTGGTTTATCTTGCGGCACGAGACAGATACCGGGTTGAGAGGGAGGACAAGGCAGGGGACTGAGATCGAGGCACATGGGCCCACATCCGCGCGTGCCGATACAAAGAGGGAGGAACAAAAGACATGAAAATCATAGCCCACATCCGCACAGACTTCCCGGACAAATTCGGCATCCCCCGGCAGAGCGGCCTGGTGGAGTCGCTCAAAGGGACTGTCATATTTGAACCAGAGTACCGGAACCCGGAGGCTTTTAAAGGGCTGGAGGAGTTTTCCCACATCTGGCTTCTGTGGCAGTTCTCCCAGGCAAAGAGAGAGCACTGGTCCGCCACCGTGAAGCCTCCCAGGCTGGGAGGAAAGAAGCGGGTGGGGGTTTTTGCCACCAGGTCGCCGTTCCGCCCCAACGATATCGGTCTGTCCTGCGTCCGGCTGGAGGCTGTGGAGAAGGATGAAAAAGCGGGCCCGGTGCTTGTGGTGTCGGGAGCGGATCTGATGGACGGCACGCCTATCTATGATATAAAGCCCTACATCCCGTTTACAGACTGCCGCCCTGAGGCTGCGGAGGGGTACACCAGAAAGACAAAGGTCCACGAACTTCAGGTGGAGTTTCCAAAAGAGCTGCTGGAGAGGTATCCCGGGGAAAAGAGAGAGGCGGTGGTGGGGGTTCTGGCCCAGGACCCCAGGCCGGCCTATGTTCAGGATCCGGAGAGGATCTACGGCGTGACATTCGCGGGTTTTGACGTGAAATTTCAGGTAGATGGGGACAGGCTGACAGTGAGGGATGTGGTGAGACAGCCCCGGATCCCCGGGGAGGGGTCAGGAAGCAGGCAGGAGATGCCGAGAAAATAGGCAGTGAATGGGACAGATTGTCTAAACAAAACCAAACTATTTTGGAACAAAAGCACAAGGAACCATATATATTTTGAAACAACAAAAAATTTGCACAAAAACAATAAAAAAAAGAGTGCATATTTGTATAAAATAATCGTTGATATTTTTTTAACAATACAGTACAATAACATCATAAGATATGTTAAAAAAATATCAATCCCAAAACAGCAGCATATCGAGCAACCCGTTAACCCAGCAATAAGCAACTCGTTAACCTGGCAAGAAACTATTAAACAAATCTATTGAGGAGGTCCAGTATGGCAAAAATTGAGAAAAACACCGTACCAGAAATCATCGACAGTGTGGAAGCATTGACCGCTAAGATGAAGGCGATGCGCGAAGCACAGAAGGTTTTTGCTACCTACACTCAGGAGCAGGTAGACAAGATCTTTTTCGAGGCAGCAAAGGCAGCAAACAAGCAGCGTATTCCTCTGGCAAAGATGGCTGTGGCAGAGACAGGCATGGGCGTGGTAGAGGACAAGGTTATCAAGAACAACTATGCGGCGGAGTATATCTACAACGCGTACAAGAACACAAAGACCTGCGGTGTTATTGAGGAGGACAAGGCTTACGGCATCAAGAAGATCGCGGAGCCCATCGGCCTGATCGCAGCGGTTATCCCTACTACAAACCCGACATCTACGGCGATTTTTAAAACTCTTATTGCCCTTAAGACGAGAAACGCCATCATCATTTCCCCACATCCACGTGCGAAAAACTGTACCATCGCTGCCGCGAAGCTTGTTTTGGAAGCGGCTGTCAAGGCCGGGGCGCCGGAAGGCATCATCGGCTGGATCGATGTGCCTTCACTGGAGCTGACCCAGGAGGTTATGAAGGAATCGGATACGATCCTGGCCACCGGCGGCCCGGGCATGGTGCGGGCAGCTTATTCTTCAGGAAAGCCGGCTCTGGGCGTAGGAGCGGGAAATACACCGGTTATCATTGATGATACGGCGGATATCAAGATGGCGGTAAGCTCCATCATCCATTCCAAGACATTTGACAACGGCATGATCTGCGCCTCCGAGCAGTCCGTGACCGTGTTGGAGCCTGTCTATGATGAGGTTAAGAAGGAGTTTGAACTGAGAGGCTGCTATTTCTTAAAGGGAGACGAGCTGAACAAGGTCCGCAAGACCATCCTGATCAACGGCGCCCTGAACGCCAAGATCGTAGGTCAGAGCGCCTACAAGATTGCTCAGCTGGCGGGAGTTGAGGTTCCCCAGAGCGCCAAGATCCTCATCGGCGAGGTGGAGTCTGTGGATATCTCCGAGGAATTCGCTCATGAGAAGCTGTCCCCTGTGCTGGCTATGTACAAGGCCAAGACATTTGACGAGGCCATCGCCAAGGCCGAGAGGCTGGTGGCGGACGGCGGTTACGGCCACACCGCGTCTCTGTACATCGATGTGAGAGAGCAGGAGAAGATGGCAAAGCATGCCGCTGCTATGAAGACCTGCCGTATTGTCGTCAACACTCCCTCTTCCCACGGCGGAATCGGAGATCTGTACAACTTCAAGCTGACTCCGTCCCTGACACTGGGATGCGGAAGCTGGGGCGGAAACTCTGTATCCGAGAATGTAGGTGTAAAACATCTGCTGAATATCAAGACCGTTGCCGAGAGGAGAGAAAATATGCTTTGGTTCCGCGCGCCTGAGAAGGTATACTTTAAGAAGGGCTGTATGCCGGTGGCATTAGATGAGCTGAAAAATGTGCTGGGTAAGAAGAGAGCTTTCCTTGTGACAGACTCCTTCCTGTATATGAACGGCTACACCAAGCCGATTACTGATAAGTTAGATGAGATGGGCATTGTATATCAGTGCTTCTCCAATGTTCAGCCCGACCCGACCCTGGCTAACGCTCAGGAGGGCGCAAAGGCTATGACAGCGTTCCAGCCGGATGTGATTATCGCCCTGGGCGGCGGTTCCGCTATGGACGCAGGCAAGATTATGTGGGTAATGTACGAGCATCCGGAGGTAGATTTCCAGGATATGGCTATGCGCTTTATCGATATCCGCAAGAGAGTCTACACATTCCCCAAGATGGGCGAAAAGGCTTACTTTGTGGCAATCCCCACTTCCTCCGGTACCGGCTCCGAGGTGACTCCTTTCGCGGTTATCACAGACCAGGAGACAGGCGTGAAGTATCCTCTGGCCGACTATCAGCTGCTGCCCAACATGGCGGTTATCGACACTGACAACATGATGAGCCAGCCCAAGGGATTAACCAGCGCTTCCGGCGTTGACGTTCTCACCCACGCTCTGGAGGCTTACGCTTCCGTAATGGCCACAGACTACACCGACGGCCTGGCATTAAAAGCAATGAAAAATGTTTTCGAATACCTTCCCACATGTTATAATGAAGGCAGCAATGTGGAGGCCCGCTCTAAGATGGCTGACGCTTCCTGTATGGCCGGTATGGCATTTGCCAACGCTTTCCTGGGAGTCTGCCATTCCATGGCTCACAAGCTGGGCGCTTTCCATCACCTGCCCCACGGTATCGCTAACGCGCTGCTGATCTCCCTGGTTGTAGAGTTCAACGCGGCAGAGTGCCCGGCGAAGATGGGTACCTTCTCCCAGTATCAGTATCCTCATACCAGAGCAAGATACGCGGAGTGCGCCCGGTTTGTAGGTATCCAGGCAAAGGATGACGAGGAAGCCGTCAAGAAGCTGATCGAGAAGATCGAGGAGCTGAAGGCAGCAGTGGGCGTGAAGAAGACCATCAGAGACTACGGCGTTGACGAGAAGTACTTCCTGGATACTCTGGACGATATGGTAGAGCAGGCATTTGACGATCAGTGCACAGGAGCTAACCCCAGATATCCGCTGATGAGCGAGATCAAAGAGATGTATCTGAAGGCGTACTATGGCGACGCAATGAGCAGTGCGAAGTAGGACTAATGAGAAGATGCGTTGTGCTTGCACATAAGCAGATTCTTATTAAGACTGCTTCATAGGGCGGTGCCGGGCGCCAGTGACGCCCGCTTGGCACGGACCGAAGCGGAGCGTAGACGCCCTCCACTGAGATGGAGCGAAGCGGAATCGAAGTGGTGCACTGCGGGGCCGCTTACGCAAATGTAATGTATAAGGAAGGGAGAATAAATATGAAGACAGATAAAATTTTGTCCACACGCACCCACAAGATTATCTACCAGGTAGGTGACACGGCTGTTAAAGTATTTGACAAGAATTATCCCAAGGCAGACGTCCTCAACGAGGCCCTGAACCAGGCCAGGGTGGAGGAGACCGGTCTTCCTATCCCCAAGGTCCGCGGCGTTAACGTGACCGAGGATGGCAACTGGTGCATTACCTCCGACTACATCGAGGGCAAGACCCTTGAGGAGATCATGGCAGAGGATCCGGACCATGTTGAGAAATATATGAGAGATTTCGTGGCTCTCCAGATGGAAGTGCACAGCAAGAAGTGCCCGAAGCTGAATAAGCTGAAAGACAAGTGGAACGGCAAGATTTCCGAGTCCAAGGAGCTGAACGCCACTACCCGCTATGAGCTGCACACCCGCCTGTCCAGTATGCCCAAGCACAACAAGGTGCTTCACGGCGACTTTAACCCCAGCAACATTATGGTAGATGCCAAAGGCAATTACTATATCCTGGACTGGTCCCACGCCACCCAGGGCAACGCGTCCGCTGACGCCGCCACCACGTACCTTCTGTTCTCTCTGAAAGATCAGAAGCTGGCGGAGCTGTATCTGGACACCTTCTGTGAGATGAGCGATACCGCAAAGCAGTATGTACAGAGATGGATGCCCATCACCGCGGCTTCCAGGCTGAACAAGAAGCTTCCGGGAGAGAGAGAGCTGCTGGAGAGCTGGCTGGATGTTGTTGAGTACGAGTAATAAAAAATTAGCATAGATTATTTTATATAGCAGGCAGTCCGCAGGATTGCCTGCTATATTCTGCTGCCTTGCGGACCTCCGCAAAGTATGCTATAATGACCCCATTATGAAGAATTACATTATTTTTGACCTGGAATGGAATCAGAGCCCGGGAGGAAAAGAGAACTCTGTGGACAGGCTGCCCTTTGAGATCATCGAGATAGGAGCGGTGAAGCTGGACGGCCGTTTTTGTATGGTATCAGAGTTCCATCGTCTGATCACTCCAACCGTGTATTCTCAGCTCCACTATAAGATTTCGGAAGTGACTCATATGGATATGGAGGTGCTTCGGCAGGAGGGGGACTCTTTTGTCCATGTGATCAGGGACTTTCTGGAGTGGTGCGGCGGGGATTTCTGGTTCTGCACATGGGGCTCCATGGATCTGACGGAATTACAGAGGAATATGGAGTATTACCATGTGGACTTTCCCTTTGAGAGACCATTATATTATTACGATGTTCAGAAACTCTATGCCCTGGCCCGGGGCGACGTGAGGGAGAAGGTGTCTCTGGACAAGGCGGTGGAGGAGCTGGCCTTAGAGCAGGACCGGCCGTTCCACCGGGCCTTAGACGACGCCTTCTACACGGGAAAGGTACTGCAGTGCATGGACCATCAGCTGTGGGAGCCCTATATTTCCGTAGATTATTACCGTGTCCCGGAGAAAGCGGAGGAGGAGATCTATCTCAAGTTCCCCACTTACTCCAAGTTCGTGTCCCGCGCGTTTCCCACCAAAGAGGAGGCCATGGAGGACAAGATTGTGACCGACATCGTATGTCCCAGGTGCAAGCGGATGCTGAGGAAAAAGGTGCGGTGGTTTTCTCTGAATCAGAGACAGTATTTCAGCCTTGGAATCTGTCCCCAGCATGGACCTGTCCGGGGAAAGATCCGCATGAAGAAAGGGGAGCGCGGAGGGTTCTATGTGGTGAAGACCATGAAAACAGTGGATGAGGAAGGGGTCAGAAGCCTGTTTGAGAAGAGGGAAGAGCAGAGAAATAAGCGCCATGTGAGAAATGATATTAAAAAGGTGAAGGAAATGTTTGGGAGGCCTGTCTGAGAATAGAGACAGGCCTCTTTGGGCACAGGGGCCTCATTCCTCCCGCATGCGGTAACCAACACCGATCTCGGTGAAGATATACTCCGGCTCTGCCGGATTTTTTTCCAGCTTCCTTCGGATGTGGGCCATGTTGACTCGCAGAATCTGGTTGTTGCTGTCATTGTAGGGGCCCCAGATCTGCTGCATCAGGTAATCGTAGGTCAGGACCTTTCCTGCCTGGCGGGCGAGGAGGGACACCAGTTTGTACTCGATCTGGGTTAGATGGATCTCCTGGCCGTCTAAGGCAATGCGCCTTTTTTCAAAATCGATCACAAGTCCGCCGCAGCTGTAGACGGAGCTGGCGGCCCCGGATCTCTGGCTGTGCCGCAGAGCCGTGCGGATGCGGGCCAGGAGCTCCGATGTGCCGAAGGGCTTGGTGAGATAGTCGTCAGCGCCGCAGTCCAAAGCAGCTACCTTCTCCGCCTCCTGAGTCCGGGCGGAGATAACGATCACCGGAGTGTGGGTGAACTGCCGGACTTTTTTGATGATATCCATGCCATCCATATCAGGAAGCCCCAGATCCAGAAGGATAATATCCGGACAGCGGGAGGCGATCAGGGAAAGCCCGTCGGTTCCCGTGGCGGCGGTGAAGGTTTTATAAGCTCCGTCGGCCAGCACGGTTTCTATAAAACTGCATATATTTTTTTCGTCTTCAATAATGACTGCCGTCATCTTATGATCCATAAGTATTTTCCCCCAAAGGTAATGAAAAGATAAATTCGGCTCCGTCCGGATGGTTCCTGGCGGAAATCTGTCCGTGGTGAGCATTTATGATCGTTTTGCAGATGGAAAGGCCGATCCCCATGCCTTTGTGGGAATCGCTGCTGTGGTTTTGCATGGATGTGTACCCGTCAAACAGGGTATCCAGCCGGTCGGGGCTGATGCCGGACCCGTGATCCCGCACATGAAAATGGGCGAACCCGCCGTCCGTGTCAACAGACAGGCTGGTGGGGCTCTGGGAGCCGCTGTGGTAGACCGCGTTTTCTAAAAGATTGATGAGCACCTGTTCGATCAATGTGGCATCCATGGGAAGCATGATCAGCTCCTCCGGGATGGACACCTGGACCTTTGCGCCGGGCATGCGCTTGTAGAAGCGCTGCAGGGCAGAGGAGACCACCTCCTCGAGGGGCTCCAGGGCAGTGTTTACGCTGGCTGTCTGATCGTTGATCCTGGTAACGGACAGAAGGTTCTCAACCATGTTGAGGAGCCACTGGGCATCCTCGGCAATGGCTTTTACCAGATGGGTCTTCTGGGACTCGTCCAAACGGTCTGCCTGCTCTAAGTAAGAGACAGAAGTGCCGATGATGCTGGTGAGAGGAGTCCGCAGATCGTGGGAAATGGCCCGCAGGAGATTTGCCCGCATCTTCTCCTTCTCCGCCTCCATGAGCATGTGTTCCCGTTCATTGGAAAGCTGGATTTCCTCCTTTAAATGGGTGGTGAGAGTGCTGGACAGGGAGGAGATGATGGTCATCCCCAAAAATGTCACCGGGTATCCGTCCAGAATAAAGTTCAGTTCCATATAGGGGTAGGTGAATACAAAGTTGATAAATGCCACGCTGAACAGGGAGGCCACGATGCCGCACCCATACCCTTCTGTGTTCTGAGCGATGATGACCACAGCCAGAACATAGATGATGGCGATGTTGGCCGTGTTGTGGGACAACAGGAAAAAGACTGCGGACAGCAGGGTGGCGATCATCAGGCCGATCACGGTAATCATGAAATTTCTAAGCAGAGCCTGTCTGCTTAGGAAGGGGCGTTTCGTTTTAAATGGAATCATCATATTGTCTTTTTGTAAAATTATTCTTTCCCGCGGCTTTAGAGCGCCGCTGTTGTACCAGATACTCAAAATGTTCGGTGGAGATGCCAAGCTGCTCCAGACGTTCCAGACGGCGCTGACGGCGCAAAAGCTGGGCTTCCTCCTCTTTTCTGTGGCTCCGATGTCTTGAGACCACCCCGGCGCAGACCACCCCGGCGGCGGCAACGCTCCCTCCCAGGGCCAGCCAGAAAAACAGAGGGATAGATCCAAGCCACGAGACGGCGCTGCTGACCAGGCCGCTGCCTGCCGGCTGTCCGGCCGAATCACCGCCGGATGAGCCGCCGTTCACACCGTGGGCGGCATCTGCGGATGCGCCGGAGAGAAGCGGATCCTGCCCCCCCGGAGGGCCTGTCTGCCCGGAAGCTTCTGCGGCCTCCGCCTGTCCGGAAATCCCGGCGCCGTCCGCAGACGCCGCCCGTCCGGAGATTCCGCCGTCCGGGGCCGCCGCCTGCCCGGAGATTCCCAGGCTGTCGGGAGCCGCCGTCTGTCCGGAGATTCCGGACTCACCGGGAGCCGCCGTCTGCCCGGAGGAACCTGATTCCGCCAGGGAGGCGACGGCGGGGGGCATCATCACCTGGTCGGGGGACATGGATTTCACTGTCAGATAGGTGAAGCCGATATCGCGGTCATTCCACGAATACTGGATCCTGGCAATGGTTCCCAGGGGATCGCCGGGGGCCAGCTCGTAGGAGAGCTCTGAGGTTACGGAGTTAAAATCCGCGTCTTTTGGCACAGTGACTTTCATGGAAGGATCCATCTCCAGGCCGGAAAGTCCGGTGGGGGAGAGACCGGCGATGGTCAGATCATTTTCCAGGGACGCGAAACCGGTGTCAAAATCCGAGGCCGACACGGAGAGAAAATTCTGAAAGCCAAAATTCAGCATGGCCTTTGTGTCGGAATAGTGGGTGGAGTGGCCGTTGAGGATCACAGCCACTAGGGTCATGTCCCCCCTTCTGGCAAAGGTCACCAGGGTGTTTCCTGCCAGAGAGGTGTAGCCGGTCTTTCCGCCCAAAGCGCCGCTGTAGTACTCGGGCATATTTTTTTTGATCATCTTATGTCCGGGATAGACAGTGAGGCCCTCCCGGTTGTTCCTAGTAACAGGAAGGTGATAGTAGAGGGAGGAGTCGATCTCCATAAAGGTACTGTTCTGGAGAGCGGCCCGCCCGATGAGAGCCATGTCATAAGCAGAGGTATAGTGCTCCGGATTATTGAGGCCGCTGGGGTTGGCAAAGTGGGAGTCCTGGCAGCCTAAAGAGGCGGCCCTCGCGTTCATCAGATCCGCGAAAGCCTCCACGGACCCGGCCACATGTTCCGCCAGGGCATTGGCGGCTTCATTGGCAGATTTCAGAAGGAGGGCGTACAGGCAGTCCCGGACGCTGAGAACATCCCCCACGTCAAGGCCGGCGCTGGTGCTGCCGGCTTCCACATTGTAGACCGCGTCGTGGGAAAAGGTGACCATCTCATCTAAGTCGCATCGCTCGATGACAATGAGGGCGGTGAGAATCTTGGTGATGCTGGCCGGATAGTAGGCATTGTGGATATTTTTTCCGAACAGGATCGTGCCGGTATCCGCATCCATGACAATACCGCCCTCTGCCTGTATAGAGATGTTATCAGGCCAGGGCGCAGCCGCCAGAGCGTCGGAGGGGGTCAGTCCCAGTATAAGGGCAGCGCACAGTGTTGCAGCCAGATCTTTTTTTCTGCGGTCCCTGCGCATAAGGAAAAGGCAGAAAAGGAAGATGAGGAGCACGGAACCGGCGAACACCATAGCGATGTTTGCGGCAGTGTCCATAAAAAACGGCTCCGGCACAATGTTGATCAGCAGATCGGTCCGGGGATCCAAAAGCCATAAATCGTTGTCGAAAAATATCTGGTGGAAAATGACAAAATATTTGGTAAAGTCTGTGGATATCAGGGCCGCCAAAGCGCACACCACCGCGAAAAACAGTCCGGTTCCCCCGCAGACGGCTCTGGGGAGAATGGTTTTGATCTCTGCCTTAAGCGCCAGGAGGATGACGATGCAGAGTAGGGCCATTGCCACGCAGGCGCGCCGCAGCCCAAGGCCGCCCAGAAAAAGCCCCCTCACATCCTCCATGTGGGAGATCTCCCTCTCGTTAAAAAATTCTCTGGCTTGTCCGTCCACAACCGTGGGGACATGGAGGTCCTCGCGGCTGCCTCTGAGATAGGCCATCATCTCACGGGTTACCTCCAGAAGATCTTCCATCTCCATGTGCACATCGTCGGTAACCTGATATTTTTCATATTCTCTTTCATAGTATCCGGGGATCCAGTAGGCCACAGCTTCCACGGAAGTGATCAGAAGGGTGATCATCAGGCAGAAGGTAAACAGGATGCCCACGGTATAGTGCAGATATTTCATGATCCATACCTCTTTCGCAGATAGATTCAGGTAAAAGTTCAGGTGCCCCAGGCAGGGCACGGGGGTGCTGTTTACATCAGATTATAATATAATATGGGACGCGAGACAAGAGGTAAAAAATGAGGGCAGGAGCCGGCCGGACATGCCGGCCGCCTCCTGTCCTCATGGGAAATCTCTAATCGTGAGCCAGATATTGGGTGGCAACATAGGCGGTGGCGCCGTTGTAATTGATCACGGTCCACTCGTCGTCATAATCTTCCACATAGTCTATGATGGTGCCGGGCTCCAATAATCCCAGGATCTCTCCGGCCGTGGATGGTTCTGAACGGACATTCAGAGAGGAAGTAGTTTTGTATACCGGAGCGGGAGTGGTCGGCGCCATGGTCTCGGTCTCCGGGGGAAGCGTGGGAGGAAGAGTCTCAGGCATGGAAAATGTGGCAGCAGTGGGAGTGGTGCTGGCCTCGGTGGAGGCATCCTCCTTCTTCGGCATCAGAAAACGCACAACCAGCACAACAGCTACGATCACTGCCAGAATAAGCCCCAGACGGATAAAATCCGTGGCAGTGGGCGCAAAGCCGCTGGACTTCTGACGTCTCCGGCTTCTGGATCCCCGTCCGGAAGAACCCCGGGAAGGAGAGCCGCCGCTTCTGCGGTCGTAATTCCGTCCGCCAGACTGCCTGCGGCGGTCGGATGATCCGGATGAGCTTCTGGAGCCGGTATTCCTCCCGGAGGAACGTCCGGCGCCGCGGCCGGAGCTTCCCTTCTTGGATTTGTACTCGTTGGCAAAGGTATAGACCTCCTGGGAGAGCAGATGGTAGGCCTGATTGGCATCATAGCCGTTGTCGTTGCCCTCGTGAACCGCCTTGTTGCCCAGCATGCGGATCTTGTGGTAGTGCTCGCAGGTAGTCTTGCTGATCCATTCGCTGTTATAGAGTTCATCTATAGAAGAAGCCAGGTCTTCTTTGGAGACAGCCGCGGCGCCGCACAGATAGTCAACCATAAGCTCCAGAACCTGACGGGACTTTACCATGGATAAGTTATATTTTTTTTCGCCGATCAGAGTCTCGGCCTCTTTTACTCCCTGGCGTATATTTGCCCAGGTATTCGCGATATCGGATGCAGCCATTCTGAAGAACCTCCTAGTATAATCATGGTATCGGCACGCGTCGCTTTGCGCCACCTGCTGTCTCCATTATACTAGTTTTTGACAATTAATGCACCTAAAATTTTAGATTGTAAGAAAAAAGTCAGGTAACTGCCTGGTTCATATTTTAACCGCCCTTGAAAATAACAGGTTTGAGTGATAGAATAGGGGGTACAATCTTTCCGATTCCAAAGGAGGACAGTTATGAGATTACGTCACATTCCGGGCGCGGAAGAGCAGATCGCAGAGAGCCCTTTCGTGATCCAGGATCCTCAGGCCAACCGGGGGCGCTGGGCGGAGGTCTTCGGCAACAGCAATCCCATAGAGATTGAGGTGGGCATGGGGAAGGGGAAGTTTATCATGGAACTTGCCCAAGACCATCCTGGGGTCAACTATGTGGGCATCGAGGTGTATTCCAGTGTGCTCCTGAAAGCGATCCAGAGGCGGAAGGGCAGGGATTTTCCCAATCTTTGGTTTCTCAGGGTGGATGCCAGGGATCTGGCGGAGATCTTCGGTCCGGCTGAGGTGGAAAAGATCTATCTGAATTTTTCCGATCCCTGGCCAAAAGACCGGCACGCCAAGCGGCGTCTGACCTCTCCCGGATTCATGGCAGTTTATGATAAGATTCTGAAACCGGCAGGAACGGTGGAGTTCAAAACCGACAACAGGGAGCTGTTTGAGTATTCCCTGGAATCCATCCCGTCCGCCGGGTGGACCGTGGACCTGTATACATTTGACCTGCACAGCAGCCCCTATGCAGACGGAAACGTGATGACCGAATACGAGACAAAATTTCTGGCAGAGGGGAAGCCCATCTGTAAGCTGAGGGCCAGCCGGAGGCGGGGCGGAGAAATGCCGGAATAGAACCACGGAAACTGCGTATCTTATTAGAAAGCGGATATGGGGTGAGTCCCATGGCTGTGAAGGACAGCATTATCAAGAAACTGCAGCAGGCTACCTGCGACAAGACAGAGCTGAACAAAAAGGTGATCAGGTGGCATAAGTCCTTAAAGGAGGCCGAGAAGGTTCTGACGGACGGAGGAAAAAAGAAGAAAGAAGGAAAATAATATGGCAATGCAGCTGACAGGAAGCAACATTGAAAAAGAGGTATACCAGTCCGATATCCCGGTGCTGGTGGATTTTTACGCAGACTGGTGCGGCCCCTGCAAGGCTATGGGCCCTGTGGTGGATGCCCTGGCCCAGGAGTACGAGGGAAAGGCCAAGGTGGGCAAGATCAACACCGACGAGAACCAGGACATCGCCATGGAGTACGGCGTCATGTCCATCCCCACTTTTATTATTTTCAAGGGCGGGAAGGCCGTGAAGAAGATGATCGGCATGCAGGACAAGAGAACCCTGGTGGCAGCCATCGAGGAGGCGCTGTGATCTATGGTACAGGAGGGATTTCGCCGGCCGCCGGGGGAATCCCTCCCTCTCTCCAAAACAGCGCAGAATCTGCTCCTTAAAAAATTCTAAAAAAATTTTAAAATTATTGTTGACATTTTTGGACATAGGCCGTATAATGTTAAAAGTCCGAGGGACATAAGGAATTTAAACACAAAGAAGCGCCTTTAGCTCAGTTGGTAGAGCAGTAGACTCTTAATCTATTTGTCCAGGGTTCGAGTCCCTGAAGGCGCACTGAAAGTACTGGTTTTGATGAAGGAAGCATCGGGGCCGGTGCTTTTTTTGTGCGCATGGGCCTCGAGAAGAAGTTTGCCAGCAGAGATGACCGGACCCCGGCGCGGCGAGCAGAGGGAAACCAAAAAAGGCGGACAATTCCCCGCCTTTTTTGCTGCTAACCTTCAATAAGCCCCAGTTTTACAAATGCCTTATAAAGCCCGTCCTTTTCCACGCTGTCTGTTATGTAATCCGCCATAGCTTTGATTTCAGGCCCTCCGTTTCCCATAGCCACGCCAACCTGACAGTATTCCAACATAGGTATATCAATTTTCGCATCCCCGAAGGCAACCGTATCTTTCTTTTCCGCCCCGAGATATTCTAACAGATGGGAAATGGCATTGCCTTTGGTGATCCCCTTCACGCCCAGATCACCAAACAGCGCAATCTCTCCATCCCCTCCCCAGGTGCCGTTTTCCAGATCCGGAAACTGTTCTCTGGTATCCAGAAAATCCTGGTAACTACCCAGGAGGTAGCTTACCTTATTCAAGTCATCCCGGTAAAGTTCCCCTCCGTAAATCATGTCAGGAAAGACCGTAGCAACCGTAGCCGTGTCCGCATCCTCTTTCCCTTTTCTTCTTCGATACTCTTTAACTGCAGGCTGTGCTTTTACAGCAAATTCCTCGCTGGCAAAAAGCCCGTTATTGCTTTCCAGATAAAACTCCAGTTTCCGGCTGTGAAGCCAATCGATGATTCTTCTGCACTGTTCTGCAGTGATCAGCTGATGCATCACCACATGGTCCCTGTCCTCCACATAACTTCCATTTCCACCTATCATGCCGTCAAGGCCGATATCCCACAGTTCCGGGTACACCTCCGCCTTGCTCCGGCCTGTACAGATGTATACACGATGGCCATTGGCTCTCGCCATTCGGATTGCCTTGACGGCTGACTGCGGCAGACAGTTTTTATAATCTACCAAAGTACCGTCCACATCCAGAAATATGATCTTTCCCATTGATGCATTCCTCCTCCGCTCCCTTATTGCGATCTGGTAACCATGTTGCGGACAACTCGTGGTGTTGCCTTAACTGTGTCCTATATGTTATAATTATAGTATCAATAAAACAATAAATCTATCAAAATAGTGGCTGAATTTATAAAAATCGTATAAGGACAATAAAATTATGGATAACATACATTTTCAGATGATGGAGGACCTGTCAGAAGTCATACAATATGAGCATCCCGATATTCCCCTCTACATCCGCACTGCCAATCTGTCTGACAGTACAGATATGTGCGCTCCCTGCCACTGGCATGAGGATATTGAATGGATCCACATTCTGGATGGCCGCATGTGTTATTACATCAACGGCACGCGTATGACCCTAAATAAAAACGATTCACTTATGGTAAACTCGCGGCAGATGCATTATGGTTATTCTTATGAGGGTCAGAACTGCCTCTATTCCTGCATCCTGTTCCACCCGTCCCTATTCTGCTCCAATCCAACTCTGCTTCAAAAATATGTAGTTCCAATCCTGGAAAACCCCGGCCTTGAATATCTGCATTTCCGTTCTTCCCAAGAACCTGGACAAGAGGTTTCGGAATTCCTTTCCCAGATCATAGAACGAAAGGAACAGCAGAGGGAGGGATATGAGATGGAAAGCATTGCCCTGATGCAGATGCTGTGGGGCAGGCTTATTCAGAAAAAATTCCTGCGCCCAGGAGAAGACGGGCAGGTTATGGGGGAGGACTTAAAGTCGCAGAATAATATGGTATCCTATATCTCCCGGCACTATCACGAGAAGATCACTCTGAATGAAATTGCCGCCAGCGGACATATGAGCCGCAGCAAATGCTGCCGCGTTTTTAAGCATTATCTGCAGCAGTCGCCTATTAATTATCTGAATGCGTACCGCGTAAAAGTAAGCTGTAATATGCTGAGAAATACGGATAAGAACATTACTGAAATTGCTCTGGCCTGCGGCTTTAATCATCCCAGCTATTTTTCCAAACTCTTTTATGAAAATCTGGGGTGCACGCCAAGAGATTACAGAAATTCCGGAGTTTGAAAAAGAGCAGCCATCTGCCATGGCCACAGAAGCCTGGAAGGCCCTTTTTATGCGCAGGCCCGTGCAGTAGAAGTTTGCCGCTGAAGCGGCGAACGGGCTGCGCGGCGAGTAGGGGAAAAGCCGCCCCTACTCGATTATTAGAGTTGTAAAAAGGAAATGGTTCGATTATAATATAATCAGAAAAAAGGGTGGTTATCGATTGTCAGCGTTTCTGAGAGGAGGAAGGCAAAATGCGGAGCATTTTTATAGGATGCCTTCCGACGACGTGACAGGTGACGCGAAGCGTCGTGTGCCGATAAGAAGGAGGATGAAAATATGTGTACGATATCATTACATGTCCCAAACGAAATTCTCTTAGATCTCCATGAATCGAAAGATGATTTTGTAAATTATATAAGAAAGTTAGCCGCATTAGATCTGTATAAAAACAGAAACGTTTCTTTGGGATACTGTGCCGATATGGCTGATATGACAAAAGAAAAGTTTATACACTATTTAGGGGAAAATGAAATCTCCATCTTTTCTTTTGAGTCGGAGGAAGAGTTTGTGGAGGAATTGACAAATGCGTAAAGTTATTGTAAATTCCACGCCTTTGATTGCACTTAGTCATGTACATCTTCTTTCTATCCTAAAGAATTTGTATGGGGAAATAACAATTCCAAAAGCTGTTTATAAAGAAATATCTGTAAAAAAGGATTCTGTCTGTGCTATGGAAGTGGAGGATGCATTGGATTGGATCCATATTGAACCTATTAAAAATGAAATGGCAAAATCAATGTATAAAACACAACTTCATGAAGGTGAAGTGGAAGTAATGATCTTAGCAAAAGAATCCGAAGCTGATTTAGTCATTATTGACGACTTAAATGCTAAAAAACATGCAAAATATCTTGGCTTGACAGTCACTGGCACATTGGGAGTACTAATAAAAGCAAAACAAAAGGGCTTGATCACCGAATTAAAGCCCATTTTAGAAACAATGGTTCAAAAAAATATTTACATAAAAGAATCACTGATTGCCATGTGTTTGAGGCAGGCAGGAGAAGAGTAAGCATATAATAAAAAAGGAGTCGGACGACCTGTCAGGTGACGCAAAGCGTCGTGTGCCGATACAATAATGATATAAGGAGGAATAGAAAGCATGGGGAAATTGCTGAGTTTGAAAAAGAACGTCCATCTGCCATGGCAGATGTGGAAACGCCGTCTGGCGCTGCTTTTGGCTGTGAGCCTGGTGGCCAATGCCGGAGTGATCGCTCCTAAGGCGGAAACCGTGGAGGACAGCGTTCTCATGATTTGGGAGGTGGAAGAACTTCCCGAGTCTGTCCGGAGGCAGGAGGTGGCTTTGGGGACAAAGGAGGAGGAGCTGGATTTTCCGGAGACCTTAAATGTCCGGGCAGCCACGGATTCCGACGCGCGGAGGGCCACGGCTTCTGACACCGGGGAGGAAGGCTGGCGGAAGGTTTCCGTTGACTGGGTGTTTGACAGCGCGGACAACGGACAAGCCATGTATCGGGAAGACCAGGAGGGTGTCTACACCTTTCAGGCCCAATTGGCGGACAAGGGCTACAGCGCCGGTCTGGTCACTCTGCCTGCGGTGACGGTGGAGGTGCGGGAGACTAAGGAGGGGGAGATCATAGAAGAGTGGGACTACAATATTGAGCTGCCTTCTATCCAGACCTCTGCCCCGGACCTGATGACCATGAGCCTGGAAGACGGCCAGGTTGATCTAAAAGGCGGCAATTATATCAATTGGATTGACCGCGTGGACCTCCCCGATTATGCAGTGGATTTTTATAATCTGCTGGTGGAGGGGTCGGACAATGACGGGAAGGAAGATGTTCTTATTGACGACAGCAGTTTTTTAGAGTCCAATGCTTATACTTTGAATAGCAGCAGCGGCGGCGAGCCTTCTGTATTTAACGCCTTTAAGGTGTGTACATTCACCGGTCTTGCCAATGAGCTGGATAACAACGAGAGAAGCTATATTTTTAAAAGCATCCGCGCTGCCCTGGACGCTTTTGACAGAGATTACCCGGAGGTGTTCTGGCTCAATGGCAGAAGCTGGATGAAGATTGGCGGAAGAAAAAGAAGTGCCAACGGAATCACAACTTATGACTATGATTTCTATTTTATAACCCACTCTCACAGGGACCAGGATTCGGGAATGGTTGGTTTTGATATCCGCGACGGGCAGTACTTAGGCTCGGCCAAGATCAAAGCCGATATTGCCAAGAGGGACAAGAATGTCAACAAGATCCTGAGCACAATCACTGTTGAGGATCCTGCAGATCAGATGGCCCAGCTCAATGATTGGCTCACAAAGAATAATGAATATAATTCTTATGTTGCCAACAGTCAGGATGATAAGGCGCCCAGCTCTGCCTGGGAGTGCACCAGCGCTCTGGATGGGCGATGGGGAAATGACGGGCCTGTGTGCGAGGCCTATGCCCGGGCTTTCAAGGTGCTGTGTGATAAACTGGAGATTCCCTGTGTCCTGGTAGACGGCGACGCTTCCGGCAGGGCCAACGGACAGCCCGGACCTCACATGTGGAATTATGTCTATCTGGAGCAGGAAGATCAATGGTACGCGGTGGATGTAACCTGGAACGATCCCCTTGTCTCGGGAGTCTCCGGGCCCCTGTCAGGACGGGAAAATGAAATGTGGCTTCTGCTGGGCGCGGACCATGTTGTAGATACCAACTGGACGTTTATCCAGTCCCATCCTGTTAAAAACCGGGTATCCACGGAGGGGGTACGGTTTGTCAACGGCCCGGAGCTGAACGGGGAAAGCTACAAAAGAGGGCCGGGAGTGACAGTCACATTCCGGCAGGCAGACCAGACCCTTATCTATACAGGGCAGCCTGCTGTCATAACTCCTCCGGAGATAAAGTTTGAAACTTAAACGTAGTGGTTAGAAAGTAAAAAAGGGTATATTTCACAA
>CAMTAF010000045.1 GCA_947066955.1 uncultured Hungatella sp. | reverse complement strand
TGGTAAAAGTCTATATATAAGTTCTGCAAGGGAAAGCAAAGTGCTTTCCCTTGTTCGATGTTTGGGAATAGACCCTATTTCGGGGTTTGTTCCCTTTTTTATGCGCACGGGCCCCGAGAAGAGGTTTGTCAGCAGAGCTGACCGGGGCCCGGCGCGGCGAGTAGGGGGAAAAGCCTCCCCTACTCGATTTCAATATCTTTAATGAAGGAGGTTCAAGTATGAATAACACAGCGTTAAGAGCAGGGGCGCAGAGCGCCAACAACACACACATGGTTTTTGCAAACGAGGAACATGAGAAATTTTATTTTCCAAGCCCTAGGTAAAAACCACCGCCTTTAGGCGGGATAGTGTAACTTTACTTGGGGAATTTTATAAAATATATAGTGCAGAACACACGTTCCCATGATATACTATGGATAGAAGCATTGAGAGCCGGGAGCCGCCAGTAATCTACAAAAGCGTATTGCTATGCATTGGCTGCCGATGTCCGTTGAGCCAGTAGCTGTAGCGAGTCTGCCCATCAAGATCCCCAAGTAAAGTTACACTATCTTTAGGCGGTTATGGATTGTTAAAGGGGGAGTTTTGTGCTAAAATGGCTGCAAAAGGAGTGAAATGCTATGGACAGGAAATTAAAAGTGTATTTAGATACGTCTGAAATTTTAAGCATATTGTAAATATAAAGACCATTAAGGGTATCAGGGTAATCACGCACCTTGAAAGCTATAAAGATATTGATATCATGAATCCGTCCGTATTATTGGGAGGTGAGGAATAATGGCATATACATTGGAAATCAGCCCGAGTTTTACAGTTGAGGATATACACAAAATTCATGAGCGCAATTATGAAGTGACAAAGCACATGACAACAGAGGAGAAATTGCTTTATTATAATACACCAAGGACAGATGCGGAAGAGCAGATAGAACGGCTTAGGGCAAGGCATGGGATTGCCGTGGGAAGCGAAATGTCCGGCGGAGTGAAGGAGCGCCGCATCCTCCGGTATTTTCTGGATGCAGGTTTGAAAGGCTTCATATTCTTGGGGAATGTCTGGGAGCCAGGCGAGTCAGGAAAGAGTGTAACGCCATAGAATTTCTGGGGTTTGACAGGAAAAGATATGAACTGTACGTTATGACCCCAAACGGAAATGATTACAGCTCCAAAGGGCACATTTGCTGCCAGATGTGGGGTTGTCCTTATAAAAAAGACCACAAAACAAGCGAGCAGGAGGGGATAAGCCGCCTGCTCGACATATGTAAGCTGATTCAGGATTCCGTCTCAGGGGTCTGGAGTTTCTTAAAATACAGATCATGGGTTTCCTGGTACACCCGGTTGAACTCTTCATCCCGCCCGGAATGGAGTTTGGAAATATAGTCGTGAACCTGGTGGTGGATCTCGGGGATCGCCCTGGCTACGATGGCAACTCCCACATTGGAACAGGAATCGGAGATGCGCTCTGCCTCGGAGAGAAGGTTAAAAAATTCCGAACCGTTAAAAACCCCGGCCGCCCCGCCGCGAAGCCTGGCCAGATGATTATTCTTCAATACATTTACCATATCGTCCACAACCTGTTCCAGAGGTTCAATGAGATGAGCCTCTGCCAGGTTTCTCTTTCGAAATGCCTCACTGGTATGATTCAGGATATTATCCAGCAGTTCCCACAGCACAGCCAGCTCAGACAGGTCTTCTTTAGAGAAGGCGCTGTCTTTTTTGTGGAGTTCCTCCGCGATCTCAGCAATGTTGAGGGCATGGTCCCCCAGGCGCTCAAACTCTGTGATGGCGGAAAAATAATAGTTCATGATCTCCACATGGTACTGAAACGTGATGGTGGTGGAAATCTGGACAAGATAATTGCTCACATGGTCTGCCATGGTGTCAATATAGTTTTCGTCCTCCCGAATCTGTTCCATAGCCGACGGGTCATACTGGGTAAACAGATCAAAAGCGCGGCGGATATTGGTCCTTGCCAGCCGGCACATGACCATCAGGATGTCGTAACACCGCCCGAAAGCCAAAGCCGGCGTGCTGATGAATACAGGATTTAAGCTGTCCAGAAGTTCATCGTATTTACCGGGGGCCGCAGGTTCATCCTTCACCAGCCTGTGGCTGATCTTCTCATAGATCCCCACAAAGGGAAGAAGGAGAAAAGCGCAGAACAGGTTGAAGATGGTGTTGGCGTTGGCAATTCCCCCTGAATAGATGGGGGCGTTCCAGACAGAGTCCAGCAGGCCTATTTTGTGGATAAATGTCACAACCGCCAGGATCAGGATGGATTTGCATAAATTATATAAAACATTCACCACCCCAACCCTTTTGGCTTCCGGTTTTGCCCCTATGTTGCAGGCGATGGCCGTGGTGAGGCAGTCGCCTAAGTAGATGCCTACCAGAACCGCATAGATATCTTCAAAGGTCAGAAGTCCTGAGGTGGAAAAGGCCTGGAGGATGCCCACGGTGGCGGAAGAACTCTGCAGTACAAAGGCAATTCCTGCTCCCGACAAATATGCCAGGACAGGATTTTTTCCCAGGCTGGAGAAAATCTGCTCCACGCTCCCGCTTTCCGAGAGGGCATCCACGGCATTTGTCATATTCAAAAGTCCGGAAAACAGGACTCCGAATCCGATAATGATCTGTCCCACATTGCCGGAATCACTGGATTTCGCTCCCATGATGATGACAATGCCGATGATCAGAGCCAGGGACGCTAAAGCAGCCGGAGTTAAAAGCTGCAGAAACCATGACCCCGGCGAGCTCACATCCAAAAGCCGGATAATCTGCCCGGTGACTGTGGTGCCTACGTTGGCGCCGATAATGATGCCCAGGGACTGCTGAAGGGAAATGATTCCAGCGCCCACCAGCCCGGAGGTGAGGACTATGGTGGCTTTGGAGGACTGGATCACCGCTGTCACCGCCACACCCAAAAAAAATGCTTTTAAAGGGGTTTGGGTGACCCGCTCCATAGCTTTTTTCAGAGGGCCGGAGGAGCTGGTTTTCAGTCCGTCTCCCATAAGGCGCATTCCGTAGAGAAACATGGCGAGTCCGCCGAAAAGTGTAATTGCGTTAAAAATATTCATGATTTCACCTGTATTGCTTTCTGATTGATGGGAAATAGAGACAAGGTCTTTTCTAAGATTGTACTAGAATTTACATAAAATTTCCACTGCTTTTTTCATTGGACCTCCAAGACCGCCGGACATATGGCTGTGAATAGGCAGCGGTTTAGGGGGCAGTACCCGGAGTTTAGAACTGTTGTACTTTTGTAGTATCTATGTTTTTAAAATAATAGAAACAGGAAAATGCAGAGAAAGGAGAAGTTTGAAATGAAAAAAATTTCGGCTATGTTTTTGGCAGCGGCGGTATTCTCTGCTGCTCTAACGGGGTGCGGCGCCAATGAAACCGTTGTTCCCACACAGCAGCCCCAGTCCAGTGCAGAATCCCAAAGGGAAACAGAGACAGAGACAGAAACACAATCAAACTCGGGTCAGCTTACTTTAGAGGATATCCGCCAGTTAAATGGAGGCGACATCCGCTACAGCACCGACGGTCAGGGAAAGATTACTTTCCTTGCCGGCAAGTTTTATGACGGCAAAATAGAGGACGGAGAGGATGTACTCCGCGCGTTGGAGGGAGTGAGCGCTCTGATTGGCGCTGATGATAATGTGGCCTTCCAAAAAGGGGATGCTGTGGTTGATGATAACGGATACACTTATTATACTTTGCAGCAATGGCACGGTGACACAGAAGTGGTGGGTTCCATCGTAAAGATCATTGTAGACCCTGACAAAGAGGCGGCTGCAATCTCCAGCTCCGTTCAGCCGGGGGTAGATGCAGGAACAGATTTGGTCATCTCGCCGGAGGAGGCGGTGGAAGCCGCCCGCACCCACCTGGCGCAGACAATGCCCGAGACTGCCTATACCTTTTATCCTGAACAGGTGGACAAAACCACCATTCCTTATGCTGAGAACATGGAGGAAGACACCACCAAACTCTACAATGTTTATGTAGTCTATACGGACAATCCAGATGCTGCGGTAGAGGAGACAGATTTCCCGTACATGGCCCATTACATATCGTCTCAAGGGACTTATCTCTACGAGACGCCCATCTTCCGCATGAATTCTAAGGAGGCGGAGTCCGGAGGCGATTCCCAGAGAATTTTTGAAGGGAAGACCGCGCTTACTTACACTGGCAATGTTACTATGCATGACGGCTCCACCCAGGAAATTTCGGTTCCCATTTTGTTTGATGAGACCGACAAGGTTTACTATCTGGCAGATGCCCAACGTAAAATCATCGTGGCCGATTACTGGGAATTTATCCACAACGGGGGCAATCTCCAGTTTTCTTCCGGCGAGGAAAATGGAGGATGGGATAATAACCAGCTTCTCGCCTATGCCAACTACATCAAAATCTATGACTTCTTTAATGATATCGGCTGGTCCTCCACGGACGGCAGGGGAACTCCCATCCTGCTGCTGTCGGATATGTGCGACATTGACAAGAATTTGGAAGACAATGCCTGCTATATGGGAAAATTGTTCGGATGGAGCTGCTTTGGCTTCAGCAGTGCCAACAACTATGCCGAGTGCGTGGACACCATGGCCCATGAATATACCCACGGCGTCACCAGTGCCATGATGACCAACCTGATCTACGAAAACGAAACCGGCGCTATCAACGAAGCAATGAGCGATATTATGGGAAATATTGCCGAGATGCTTTTGGGAGCCACAGATGACACCACCTGGCGCATATATGAACAGGGCGGTCAGGCGATTCGCTGCATGAGCGATCCCAATGCTTACGGACAGCCCGCCTATATCGGGGATATTTACTATGGCCCGGAACCGGCGGAACCCAACTCAGGGAACGACCGCGGAGGCGTCCATGTGAACAACTCCATTCTCGCCACCATCCCGCCCATCCTTGAAGATGAGGGCATGACGCTGGAAGAGCAGCGGTTGCTCTGGATCACGGCAATCTGTGCCCTGACTCCCAAATCCGGCTACAAAGAGTTCTACGAGATCCTGTCCAATGCAGCAAAGATCACCGGGCTTGACCGATATCAGGACTTGATCGATGAGACTTTTGAAAAATTGGGCATCATCGGCGAGAACGTTGGAAAACCAGCTGCTCTGAAAGAAGGGTGCGGCCGTTTCTCCTTTGAAGCAGACCCATCCGCGGGCCGGTACCAGGCGGTGCAGATCATCATTTTTGCCGGGGACGGCTCGGGCGATCGAGTGTGTGTTACCTGGGCGGACAAAAACAATGAGGTTTCCTCCCAGCTGTTTGAAGGAGATTATTACATCCGGCTTGCGGCGGTGGATCCGGCCACAGGCGAGAAAGGCAGATTCTATTACACTGCCCACGGATGGTCGCAAGAGGCTGAGGCGGAAATCCCTGTATCCATCCCGGCGGGAGAAGATGTTGAATTGATGGATTTTGAAGATTGAATTTATCCTGTAATCTGAGTACAATAAAAAATCAAAAGTGGGGTAGATGATGTATCTGGTAGTCAATACAAATCCAGCCCTGGGCTGAAAGCACAAAAATAATGCGTCTGAGAGGAATCGAACCTCCGCACGCGGCTCCGGAGGCCACTGCTCTATCCACTGAGCTACAGACGCATTAAGGATATAATACTACATCTTTCAGAAATATGCAAGTAGAAATTTTCACTTTGGACGCTTTGGACAGTTCTTGAAAGACAGATTTTTGCCTCCAGGTTAAATGGAACAGGTTGCTTTTTACTTTTGTTTTTGCTAGAATAGAGCAAGACTTGATGGCTGGGAGGCGCAAAAGATATGGCGGATCGGAGAAGGCTGGGAAGAGGAGAGCGGGACGAGAATACCGTGGTGAAGGTTCTGCGTTTTGGGGCTGTCCCCTTTATCGTCATCGTATTGATCATAATAATTATGGTGACAGACAACAAGGGCGAGGGCGGGGATGACGTCTATCTCCCCGTAGAATATGCCCAGAAGGGGAAGCTGGAGACCACTGAGGGAACGGAAGGCAGCCAGACGGAAGAAGACAAAGACAGTGAGGAGCCGGCCGGGGAGAACCAGGAGACAGGGGAGGAACAAAATTCTCCGGGGCAGGAAAACAGCGGACAGGGGGATCAGCCGGGCGGCGATGCCGTGGCGGCGGCGGATCCGGCTCAGTATCCCCTGCAGCAGGATGCCATACTGGAACTGACAGGGCTTGTCCAGTCTTACTGCCAGGCAAAGGAGGAGTGTGATCCGGAACTGCTGGCATGGGTGTTCGGCATTGATGACTGGTCGGAGGAAGAGAAAAACAGGGAAAGGGATCAGATGGAACTGGTGAAGGCCAGTGTAAAAAAGTACGAGAATATTTCCTGCTATTCTATCCAGGGGCCGGAGCCGGAGTCCTACGTGATTTTCCCCTACTATGAGATCCGGTACCGGGAGACAGAGACGCTGATGCCAGCCTTCAGCTGGGGATATGCAAAAAAGGATGACAGCGGAAGATATTACATGGTTCAGGAAGTGGACAGCGCGGTGAACGATTATATCCGAAAGGTGGGGGAGAAACCGGAGGTGCGGGCTGTGATGGCTCAGATTCAGAGCCGGCAGCAGGAGGCGATTGCCTCGGATCGGGTGCTGGAAAAGATATATGGGAGTACGGGGGCCTCTGAAGTGATTATAGGAGGAGTGGGCGGATGAGGCAAAATAAAAAGATTACAGAACGGAGGAAACCATGAACGTATCGGATTTTAATTTTGACCTTCCCCAGGAACTGATCGCCCAGGATCCCCTGGAGGACCGGTCTTCTTCCAGGCTGCTGGTTCTGGATAAGGAGACAGGGGATATTGCGCATAAAAAATTCACGGACCTGTTGTCTTATTTGAGAGAAGGGGACTGCCTGGTGATTAATGACACAAAGGTGATTCCCGCGCGGCTCTACGGCGTGAAGGAGGACACAGAGGCAAAGATTGAGGTCCTTCTGCTGAAGAGAAAGGAGCATGACCTGTGGGAGACCCTGGTAAAGCCGGGGAAGAAGGCCAGGCCGGGAACCGTTATCTCTTTTGGCGGCGGGCTTTTAAAAGGCACTGTCATTGATGTGGTGGAGGAGGGAAACCGGCTGATCCGGTTTTCTTATGAGGGGATTTTCGAGGAAATCTTAGACCGGCTGGGTCAGATGCCTCTGCCTCCCTATATCACTCATGAACTGAAGGACAAGAACCGCTATCAGACCGTCTACGCAAAGCATGACGGTTCCGCTGCCGCGCCCACGGCGGGCCTTCATTTTACGAAAGAGCTGTTGGAGGAGATCCGGAATATGGGAGTCTGTGTGGCCCACGTGACGCTCCATGTAGGCCTTGGGACGTTCCGCCCGGTAAAAGTGGAAAATATTCAGGATCATCACATGCACTCGGAGTTTTATGTAGTGGAGGCAGGGGAGGCAGAGAAGATTAACCGGACAAAAAGAGAAGGGGGACGGGTCATCTGTGTGGGAACTACCAGCTGCCGCACATTGGAGTCAGCTGCGGGGGAGGACGGAATTGTGAAAGCCGGAAGCGGCTGGACGGATATCTTTATTTATCCGGGATACCGGTTTAAGGTACTGGACTGCCTGGTGACCAATTTCCATCTGCCGGAGTCCACTTTGGTGATGTTGGTGTCAGCCCTGGCAGGAAGAGAGCATGTGCTCCACGCCTATGAGGAGGCTGTGAGGGAAAAATACCGTTTTTTCAGTTTTGGGGATGCGATGTACATTGGGTGAGTAAAAAACAACGGTAATCCGGTGCAGGGAGAATCTCCCCGCACCCCTTCCTACTTCTTTCAGCTCTCTTCTATTTCGTTGATAATAGGCGGAATCTGAGCCATCATGTTGTCGATATCCTCGAACATGGCGCTCTTGGTGGTGCCCAGATTGCTGGCTCTCTTGATGTGCTTTACAACCTCCTGGTACTGAACCTTAATATCATCAAAAAACTGGCATATGGTCTGGAGGCCCTGCTGGGAGCTCTGAATTACGCCGGAGATCTGTTCCTGGACATCCTTGGCCCCCTCGGCGGCAGTGGTGATCTTGCTAAAACTTTCATATGTACTGTTTACAGTCTCCACGCTGTGGCCCAGAGCCTGCTGGGAGGCCAGAATGCTGTCGCTTAACTGGTTGGTTCCCTGCCTTACATCGTGAATTCCAGTGTCCACCTCGCTGGCCAGATCCTTGATCTCATTGGCCAACTCTTTTACTTTGGCTGCCACCACGGAAAATCCCCGCCCCTCCGCTCCGGCCCTGGCCGCCTCAATGGAGGCGTTGATGGCCAGAATATTGGTCTGATCTGCGATGGACACGATCTTGTCCATACACTGCTGGATATTCTTTACAGCCGTCTGCAGCTGTTCGAAGGTGTGTTCCATCTCGCTGTAGGATTGTTCCACCTGCACAGACGTCTCCTTCAGTTCCTCTACTTTTCCCTGAGCCTCGGACACGGTCTGGCCGATGGCGCCTCTTACCTCAATAAACTGGCCTGCAGTGTCATTAATATTCGAA
Organism: uncultured Hungatella sp.; assembly: GCA_947066955.1. Taxonomy (GTDB): domain Bacteria; phylum Bacillota; class Clostridia; order Lachnospirales; family Lachnospiraceae; genus UBA3402. The sequence goes on along the minus strand of CAMTAF010000045.1, from coordinate 19,365 downwards.
AAAGACTGTCCGAAGTCCTGAAGTTTTTCCTGAAAATGGTCTGCCTTCTCCAGCACGCCGGAGAAAGATCTCTCCACCATGCCCAGCTCCCACAGAGATTCCACTTCTTTGGAAATCAGATTTTTCTTATATTCGTCCAGGCTCTCAATCACATATAGAACCGGATAGAGGCTTTTGGGCTCCTGCGCCTGACCGGCCTTTTTCTGGCTTTTTTTTGAAAATAACATTCTGCGCCTCCTCCCTTTACTCAAACACCGCACAGGTCATGGACTGGTTGACAAATCGGTTGTTGTAGTGCTCCCCATAGCCCACAAGACCGGCATGGCTGCCTAAAGCTCCCATTTCCCGGAGATAAGCGTCCATATAGTTGTGTTCGCTGAACAGCTTATACCGGAAGAGGCAGTTGACGGAAAAGACTGCGGAACGCTTGGGAAAATCCCGGCAGATCTTGGCAATGGTCTCCTTTGTGATGGCTCTGTAGTCCGCCAGCTGCAGCAAAAACAGCACATCAGAGTCATTAACCTGTCGGAAGCACGCCAGGGAATTGCCGCTGACTTCCTTGATGGAGATAATGCAGATGTCATCGCCGTTGATCTTGCCGAAAGGATTCTGGAACGTCTGGGTCAGTATCTGCTGATCCGTTACTTTGAGGATGCTCTCATACACCTGCTTGGCCGGCCTGCCGTTGAGTGAGCCGATTATGTATCTGGCTTTGTCCGTATCCGAAGCGATAAAACGGTAATTTCCCAGGGGGCGGTAGATGTTTTCTTTGTATGTTTTTACCCGTCCGTTATGATTTTTAATGAGTCCGTAGACCACCGAGTCCTGATATACTTTCCCGTTGGCAGAGACCTTGCCCCCGTCGCCGGTGCCTCCCACAAGGGAGATTTCCCTGCGCTTTAAAGCACTGTATATCGTGGTGAGCACGCAGGCGTCATTGCCTGTGCAGAAGTCGATGCACAGGGTGTCGCTGCCGGATCCGTTGATCTGCCGGATGTCTTGTTCCAGGCGCTGAATATACTTTACAGGCATGACGGAGACCTGTTCCAGAACATTGGCCCTGGCGCTGACTCCGTCGGAAAACGCTATGATGCCTACGCCGTGCTCCACAATCCTTGTGTCATAGCTCATGCCGATACATCCGATACTGGGTACCCCGGGGTAAAGATTCTCCAAAGCCTTTACATGGGCTTCGAACTGGTTATCATTTGATAACAGCATAATAAATTGGGGGCTGATCAGCCCGCGGACCGCTTCCGCCAGATTTCCGTTCTGGCTCATGCCAAAAAACTGCCTCATGTAATATCCTCCATTGTTGTATCAGGCCGCCGCCCGCCGGGCGCCGGCCTGGCTTCATGCACTGCCTGATTCTTATGTCATCACAGCAATTATACTCTATAATTGTGGGGGACGTCAACCGGCAGAAGGGGCGGGAGTTTTCCGGGCCGGCTCTTTCCATGTGCGGAAACAGAAAATAAAATACCCTACTCTGGTGCTGAACAACAGGCTGCAGGGGTAGCCTTTCATAAAGTCCGCCCGGAAGGCATCCTTGTCCAACAGATCATTGGAGGTGATCTTGTAGGTGGATTTGGACCGGAACAATCTGCCCATGTGGCGGAACAGCTGTTCAAAGATCTGAAGGGCCGCCGCGTTCACGAAGGCATCCCTCTTGGCTGGAGGAACCTTCATGGCTCTTCCCACCCCCTTCAGGATGAGCTGCTCCTCCACACCCAGGAGAAGCTGTACCTTTCCGTCGTTGTCAATGTCATAAGTCAGACGGCAGTAGAAACCGTTCCCTATGCTCTGTCCCTTATAGTTGGACTGCACAAGCTTTGCCCCTACCTGAAACACATCCTCCATGGCGTTGTTGACGGCTCTGGATACAATGGACAGCTTTGCTGACGGCTCATAGAGCTTTTTATTAAGAGCTCTCCCCACAATGGCCAGATCCTCCGTCATGATGTGGCCTGTGAGCCAGCCGGTCATAACTCCGAGAAACCGTTCTACGGAGCTCTGGGAATAGTGGGACAGCTGCAGGTCCTGTCTGAGGGAGACCAGGGTCTCATCCCTGAAATTGTCGTGAATCTTCTTGTGCCATGCGTAGTTGGAATAGCGTATGGAGCGCATGTAAGCTTCTTCCTCTGAAAAGTGCTTCATAGTGTAGCCTTCCAGGTATTTGACCCCTTCTTCACATGCGCGTTTGGCTGCCTGCTCGTCTTTTAACAGCTCCGTCAGCTTGCCAACGATCCGAAAAAGCTTGGCGTGGGCTTTGTCGATAACCTCAACGCCTATGTTGTATTGCTCATTCCATGCGATGTTTTCCATGATAGATCCTGCCTTTTCTGTAATCAATGTTAAGATTTTGTTTAAATTATAGAGCTATTTTTACTATTTGTCTACTTGTAAATTCGGTTGCTTTTTAACCTGGTTTTTGCTAGAATAGAGCAAGACTGGCGGCTGGGAAGCGGGAGGATGCGCAACCTGGGAATTTGGCCTGGCCGGGGAGAATTGTTTATGGAGGAGATCCGTTTAAATAAATATTTAAGTGATATGGGAATCTGTTCCCGCAGGGAGGCGGACCGCCTGATTCAGGGGGGAAAGGTTCTGGTAGATGGGGAGCCGGCGGTTACGGGGATGAAAATCCGGGAAGGACAGCAGGTTGTCTGCGAAGGGCGGACAGTAGGGGCGGAGAAACCGGGACAGAGCTCCGGGACAGCAGGGAAGCCGGAAAGGGTCCTGCTGGCTGTCAATAAGCCTAAGGGCGTGGTGTGCACTACCTCTGACAAGGATCGGGCCATGAATATTGTGGAGCTGGTGGACTATCCTGTAAGGGTATATCCTGTGGGACGCCTGGACAAAGACTCGGAAGGGCTGATCTTCATGACCAACCAGGGGGAGCTGGTAAACCGGATCATGAGAGGGTCCAACGGCCACGAGAAGGAATATGTGGTTCAGGTGGACAGGCCCGTGACAAAGGAATTTGTGAAAAAGATGGAGGCCGGGGTGTATCTGAAGGAGCTTGACGTGACCACCAGGCCCTGCCGTCTGCGGGTTACGGGAACCAGACAGTTCCACATTATCCTGACCCAGGGGCTGAACCGGCAGATCCGGCGCATGTGTGAGGCTATGGGATACCGGGTTCGGGCGCTGCGCCGTATCCGGATCATGAATATAAAATTAGGAGATTTGAAGAAAGGTGCCTGGCGGAAGGTGACAGAGGAAGAATACAGAGAACTTTTGGGCATGCTGGACCGACGAACCGGCAGGTGACACAAGGCGGCCCATGCCGCTGTCCCATATAATTTAGGAGGCGCGAGATGGATGAAAGATTGGAGAAAATAAAAGAATTGACCGCCAAGCTGTCTGAGGCGGCAAAGGCTTATTATCAGGAGAGCAGGGAGATCATAAGCAATTTTGAGTATGACAGGCTTTATGACCAGCTTAAGGCTCTGGAGGAGGAGACGGGCACGGTCCTGGCGGGAAGCCCCACCCAGAAAGTGGGGTATGAGGTCTTAAGCGAGCTTCCCAAGGAGGCTCACCCTTCGGCCATGCTGTCCCTGGATAAGACAAAAGAGGTGGGGGCTTTAAGGGAGTGGCTGGGAGACCAGACCGGCCTCCTGTCCTGGAAGATGGACGGCCTGACCGTTGTCCTGACCTATGAGGGGGGCGGCCTGGTGAAAGCGGTGACCAGAGGCAACGGCGAGATCGGCGAGGTGATCACCAACAATGCCAGGGTATTTGAAAATATCCCTCTGAGGATTCCCTACAAGGGGACCTTGGTGCTCAGGGGCGAGGCGGTGATCCGGTACTCTGATTTTGAGAAGATGAACGGCGAGATCGAGGATATGGATGCCAGATATAAGAATCCCAGAAACTTATGCGCCGGTTCCGTGCGGCAGCTGAACAATGAGATCACGGCGGGCCGCCATGTGAATTTTATGGCCTTTGCCCTGGTTCAGGCAGATGGAGTGGATTTTCAAAATTCCAGGGACAGACAGTTTCAGTGGCTTGTGTCCCAGGGCTTTCAGGTGGTAGAGTACCAGGTTGTCACAGGAGAGAGCCTGTCCCGCGCGGTGGAGTCCTTTGCCGGGGCCATCGCCGAAAACGACATTCCCAGCGACGGGCTGGTGTTGATTTTTGACGATATTGCTTATGGGGAGTCCTTAGGGCGGACCGCCAAATTTCCGAGAAACGCCATAGCGTTCAAGTGGGCCGACGAGGTCCGGGAGACCACCCTCTCTTACATTGAGTGGAGCCCCTCAAGAACCGGGCTCATCAACCCGGTGGCGGTATTTGAGCCTGTGGAGCTGGAGGGAACCACGGTGAGCCGGGCCAGCGTCCACAATATCAGCATCATGGAGTCTCTGGAGCTGGGAACCGGCGACACCATCACGGTGTACAAGGCCAACATGATCATCCCCCAGATCGCGGATAATCTTACAAGGAGCGGTGTAAAGGATATCCCCCCTGTCTGTCCTGTGTGCGGCGGCAAAACCCAGATCCGCCAGATCAATGATGTGAAATCTCTCTACTGTACAAATCCGGACTGCCAGGCCAAGAAGATCAAGAGCTTCACTCTCCTGGTGAGCCGGGATGCCCTAAACATCGACGGGTTGTCCGAGGCCACCCTGGAGAAGTTTATCGGAGCCGGGTTTATAAAGGAATTCGCGGATATTTTCCATTTGGACCGGCACCGGGAAGCCATTGTGGAGATGGAGGGGTTCGGCCAGAAATCTTACGATAATCTGATCCAGGCCATTGCCGCAGCCTCCCACACCACCCTGGTGAGGGTAGTCTACGGCCTGGGGGTGGCGGGGATCGGCCTGGCCAATGCCAAGATGCTGTGCCGCCATTTTAAATACGATCTGGATGCCATGAGGAGGGCGGACAGCGAGGCCCTGACAGAGGTGGATGGAATCGGGCAGGTTCTGGCGGAGGCCTGGATCGACTATTTTGCCCAGCCAAAGAACCAGGAGACCGTGGACCATCTCATGGCGGAGCTGACCATTGAGCCTGTGGAGGAAGAGGAGGAGTCCGGAGAATTCGCGGGCATGACTTTCGTGATCACCGGGTCCGTGGAGCGGTTTAAAAACCGCAAGGAGCTCCAGAGCTTCATCGAGTCCAAGGGAGGCAAAGCCACAGGGACGGTTACGGCCAGGACCACCTATCTCATCAACAACAATGTAAATTCCGCTTCATCAAAAAATAAAAAAGCCAGGGAGCTGGGGATCCCCATCTTGTCGGAGGAGGATCTTTTAAAACTTCTGGAAGGAGAATACCATGCCCATTAAAATTCAAAAGGACCTTCCGGCCAGGGCGGTTCTTGAATCCGAGAATATCTTTGTAATGGATGAAGACCGGGCCCTGAGCCAGGATATCCGTCCTCTGGAGATCCTGATCTTAAACCTGATGCCTGTGAAGGAGGACACGGAGACCCAGCTTCTGCGGGCCCTGTCCAACACGCCCCTGCAGATTGACTGTACCTTTCTCATGCTCAGCACCCACAAATCCAAGAACACCTCTGCCAGCCATCTCAACAAGTTTTATGTTCCGTTTTCGGATATCAGGCGGAAAAAATACGACGGCATGATCATTACAGGGGCTCCGGTGGAGATGATGGAGTTTGAGGAAGTCAACTACTGGCAGGAGCTGTCCATGATCATGGAGTGGAGCAAGACCCATGTGACCTCCACCCTCCACATCTGCTGGGGAGCTCAGGCAGGACTTTACTACCATTTCGGGATACAAAAGTACAAGAGAGAGAAAAAACTCTCCGGGATTTACCGGCACCATATCCTGGACAGGAAGGTGCCTCTGGTGAGAGGGCTGGATGATTATGTCATGGCCCCCCATTCCAGGTACACGGAGGTTCGGAAGAAGGATGTGGCGGCTCACAGGGAGCTGAAGATCCTGGCAGAGTCCAGGGAGGCGGGGCTGTTTTTGATCATGAAGACAGACGGAAGTCAGATCTTCATCCAGGGACACCCGGAGTATGACAGGATGACCCTGAACAATGAGTATCACCGGGATGTGGCAAAGGGGCTGAATCCGGAGATCCCCTGCAATTACTATGAGGACAATGATCCTTTCTCCATGCCTGTGCTGTGCTGGCGGAACACATCCAACACTCTCTACAGCAACTGGCTGAACTTTTACGTCTATCAGGAGACTCCTTATATCCTGGCGGAGGAGGAACATGGGGGAGAGGGACAGCCGCTATGAGGTATTTAGAGAAGAATCCCATGATCATGATCGTCATAGGAATCATGGGCATCTCCCTGTCAGCCATATTTGTAAAATACTCTCAGGCTCCGTCAGTGGTGACGGCAGCCTGGCGTCTTTTGTGGACCGTGCTCCTCATGTCCCCGGTGGTGTGGGGGAGCAGGGAACGCAGACAGGAATTTTTGGGGACAGACAAAAAGACAGGGCTTTTGTGCGCTGCCAGCGGGATTTTTCTGGCCCTCCATTTCTGGACCTGGTTTGAGTCCCTGAAGCACACCACGGTGGCAAGTTCCACGGCAATTGTGTGCACAGAGGTTATATGGGTGGCATTAGGTTACAGGGTATTCTTAAAAGGAAGGATTACAAAGAAGGCGGCAGCCGCCATCGCGGTGACACTGGCGGGGAGCCTGATGATCGCGTATTCGGATTCCGGCGAGGGGGGAAGCCATCTCTACGGCGACATGCTGGCTCTGGCCGCGGCCATGGTGGTGGCCTGCTATACCCTCATCGGCCGGGTAGCCAGAACCACCATGTCCACCACATGCTATACTTATATTGTCTATCTGTTTTCTGCCGTGACCCTGGTGCTTCTGACGGCGGTCCAGGGATATTCCCTCACGGGCAGCGGTGTGAGCGCCCTGTGGGTGGGATTTCTGCTGTCTGTGTTTTCCACCATCCTGGGACACAGCATTTTCAGCTGGTGCCTTAAGTTTTTGTCGCCCACCTTTGTGTCAGCCTCCAAGCTGTGCGAACCCGTGGTGGCTGCCCTGTTCGCGGCAGTGCTGTTTGGGGAGATTCCGGGACTTTTGCAGATAGCGGGCGGGGCCGTGATCATAGGAGGGGTGCTGTTTTACTCAAGCCTTGAAAAGGGAACCTGAAAATAGGTTCCCTATTTTTCACCGTGGATCCGCTCAGCAGGAACATGGTCCGCAATCATATCCCACAGATCCTCCGGGGAGGGATCCATGCAGTTTTCAGGCAGGAGAAAGGCCTGCTTCACAGACACGTACAGATAGACGCAGCCGGGTTTCTTGTAAACCGCCAGGATCTGGTTCCAGTTGTAGGTTACATGGCCGCCGCCGGATTTGGCGCTGGTGACCTCCACGCCTTTCTGGCTCAGCGCCACTGTGTAGAAAAGGCGGTTTTTCTGCAGCCTCAGCTTGCCGGACTGGGTCTTTAAAGAGTGGAAAAATGTCCCAAAGTAGACGCCGGGGACCCCTAAGGCCACTGCCATGAGGACGATGGCCAGAAGCTCCGCCTGGTCGGCCCGGCCGCGCTGCAAAAAGCATAAAAGAGAGCAGAACAGGAGGATTCCGGCGAAAACAGCCGGCGAGATCCAGCGCTTTCTAAGCTTTAATGTGTCAAATATGGCGAAACGGCAGAAGGTTTTCTCGTCAATCTTGGAAGCAACAGTAATTTTCTCAGGTTTCATAGATATCTCCTTGATCTAAATCTTTCATCAAATTTTGACCTTTGCATCATAATAATAGCGTAAAAAAGGAAAAACGGCAAGAGGCGGCATTTATAAAATCTACTGATTGACTAATATATTAGTTGACTAGATGACGAAAATGTGCTATAGTAAAAATATCAAAAATACCTGAGGCATTCAGGAAGAAAAGGAGAAGAATATTTATGAAGATGACATTTCGTTGGTATGGGTCTGACAGCGATTCCATCACACTGAAGCAGATCAAGCAGATTCCGGGCATGAGCGGTCTTATGGGGGTTCTGGATTACAAGGCAGCCGGGGAAGTCTGGACAGAGGAAGAGATCAAGGCCTATGTGGATGAAGTCCATGCCGCCGGTCTTGAGTGCGAGGTGATCGAGAGTGTCAATGTCCATGAGGACATCAAGATGGGCCTTCCCACCCGTGATGAGTATATCGCCAACTACATCACAACCATCCGCAACCTGGCCAAGTACGGAATCAAGGTGATCGTCTACAACTTTATGCCGGTTCTGGACTGGCTGCGCACAGATCTTGCCCGTGTCATCGACGAGGACGGCTCCAACAGCCTGTACTATGACGAGCAGGAGCTGGGAAGCATGACTCCCCTTGAGATTGTGAGAAAGACAGCCGAGGACAGCAACGGGTTTACCCTTCCGGGCTGGGAGCCGGAGCGCTTAGCGGAGCTTGAGAAGACTTTAAAGCAGTACGAGAGCATTACCCCGGACATGCTCCGCGAGAACTACAAGTATTTCCTGGATGCCATTATTCCGGTATGTGAGGAAGTGGGAATCAAGATGGCAGTGCATCCGGACGATCCGGCGTGGCCCATCTTCGGGCTTCCCCGCATCTCCCACAGCCAGGAGGATTTCGATAAGATCGTAGCTCTCCATGATTCTCCTGCCAACGCGCTGTGTCTGTGCACCGGGTCCTTGGGATCCAACCCGGAGAACGATATTCCGGCCATTATCCGCCATTTCGGCGAGATGGACCGTATCGCCTGCCTCCACATCCGCAACGTGAAGTATCTGGGATACCGCCGTTTCCGCGAGGCTGCCCATCTGTCCTCCACAGGCGACCTGGATATGTTCGAGATCGTAAAGGCTGTCTATGATACCTGCCCCAAGGATGTATATGTCCGCCCCGATCATGGAAGGATGATCTGGGATGAGGTTGGACGTCCCGGCTACGGCCTCTATGACCGCGCTCTGGGAGCCACTTACCTCAACGGACTCTGGGAAGCCATTGACAAGATGTCCGAAAAAAAATAATGGTCTGACTGCGGACAGGCGGCCGAGACGGTGAAAACACGGAAAGGAGCGGCAACATATGAGATTAAGTTATGAGGGGCTTCAGAATAAGGAAGCGTGGAAGGCAGCAGGCGTGGCTCTTCCCAAGTATGACTGGAAGGCTATGTGCGAGAACACGGAGAAGGCGCCGGTGTGGGTGCATTTTGGAGCAGGCAATATCTTCAGAGGTTTCATCGCCGGACTGCAGCAGCGCCTTCTGAACGAGGGTCTGGCTGACAGCGGGATCGTGGCGGCAGAGACATTTGACTATGACATCATTGACAAGATTTACTGGCCTCACGACAGCATGACCCTTATGGTCAGCTTAAAGCCCGACGGCGGCACAGAGAAGGAAATCATCGCTTCCATCGCAAAGGGGATCAAGGCGAACAGTTCGGATTCGGAGCAGTGGAGCCAGCTTAAGAAAGTATTTGAGAATCCGTCTCTCCAGATGGCCAGCTTTACCATCACGGAGAAGGGATATGCCATCGGCGACCTCCAGGGCAACTTGATGAAAGTGGTTCAGGAGGATATGGAGCAGGGACCGGACAAGGCCCGCCATGCCATGAGCGTTGTAGCGGCTCTCATGTATGCCCGCTATCAGGCCGGGGCGGCTCCCATTGCATTGGTGAGCATGGACAACTGCAGCCATAACGGCGAGAAGCTTAAGAGCAGCGTCCTGGCCATCGTGAAGGCCTGGAGAGAGAAGGAACTGGTTCCCGCGGAGTTTGAGGAATACATGAGCGACGAGGCAAGGGTATCCTTCCCCTGGAGCATGATCGACAAGATCACCCCAAGGCCGGCAGAGGTCATTGAGAAGCAGCTGTCAGAGGCCGGCATTGAGGACATGGCTCCTGTTATCACCAGCAGGAACACCTATATCGCTCCTTTTGTAAACGCGGAGATCCCACAGTATCTGGTTGTTGAGGACCGGTTCCCCAACGGACGTCCGTGCCTTGACAAGGCCGGCGTGTACCTGACCACCAGGGACACCGTCAACATGACCGAGCGCATGAAGGTTACCACCTGCCTGAATCCTCTGCACACAGCCCTGGCGGTTTACGGCTGCCTTCTGGGGTATACCAGCATTGCCGCCGAGATGGGCGACGAGGAGCTTAAAAAGCTGGTGGAGCACATCGGCTATGACGAGGGAATGCCGGTGGTGACAGACCCGGGCATCATAAGCCCCATGGACTTTATCCACGAGGTGATTGACCAGAGGCTTCCGAATCCGTTTATTCCTGATACGCCTCAGAGGATCGCTACGGATACAAGCCAGAAGGTTGGCATCCGCTTTGGGGAGACCATCAAGTCCTATGTGGCCAGCGACAAGCTGGATGTGAAGGAGCTGACATGCATCCCGCTGGCACTGGCAGGCTGGCTGAGATATCTTCTGGGTGTTGACGACAAGGGCCAGACCATGGCTGTCAGCGCCGACCCCATGCTCACTCAGCTTCAGGAGCAGCTCCTGGGAGTGAAAGCAGGGGATCCGGATTCCTATAAGGGGCAGCTGAAAGAAATCCTTTGCAATCCGGTGGTATTTGGTGTAAACTTATACGAGGCAGGCCTGGCGGACAAGGTAGAGGGCATGTTTGTGGAGATGCTGGCCGGTCCTGGGGCAGTAAGAGCTACCCTTAAGAAATATGTTCAGTAGGAGATCATCTGAACGGCTGTGATCAATGAGATAGACCGAGACGGAGAAGCGCGCCGATGACGCGTTTCTTCGCGTTACTAAGCTTAGAGACAGGGGAGGGCTGGGGATGCACATAACAGAACAGCTGGGGAGAGAGAACGGGCGGGATTATGCCCTTCGCATCCTGAAGGATAATATTATCCGGCTGGAGCTGGAACCGGGCAGCAGCATCAGCGACCGGGAAGTGGCGGCCCAGCTGTCCCTGTCCAGAACCCCGGTCCGGGAGGCGCTTCTGGAGCTGGCCAAGTCGAAGGTAGTGGACATATACCCCCAGAGAGGGAGCGTGGTGTCCCTCATTGACTATGACCTGGTGGAGGAGGCGTATTTTGTCCGCAATGTGCTGGAAACGGCCGTGGTGGAGCTGGCCTGCGAGAAAGCCGCGGAGAGCTCCCTGGAGGAGCTGGAGAGCAATATAAAGCTCCAGTGGTTCTACGAACAGGACCGGGTGCTGGAGAAGCTGATGGAACTGGACGACGAATTTCACCACCTGCTGTTCAAGACCGCGGGAAAGCTGCAGGCATACGAGATGATGAAAGGGATGATGGTGCATTTTGACAGGGTGCGCAACATGGCCCTGGGAACCATCAAGGACAGGAGCCTTGTAGAAGACCACGAGAAGATTTTGAAGGCAGTCAGGGACCGGGATCCGGAGACTGCCCGGAAACTGATGGCAAAGCATCTGAGCCGTTACCGGGTAGACGAGGAGGAAGTCCGGAGACGGTACCCGGGATATTTTAAACCGGCCGCCAAACTGGCCGGAGGACACAGGCCATAGTCAGGCATGCCGTCGGTCCGCCGGAATCAGGCGCCAAAATACTTTTGCCCCCGACAACACAGGGGGAAGAAGAGAAAAGAGGAGAAAAGATCATGGGAAACAAGTACGCAGGAACACAGACAGAGAAGAATCTGGAGGCCGCGTTTGCCGGGGAGTCCCAGGCAAGAAACAAATACACTTATTTTGCTTCCAAGGCCAAGAAGGAAGGATATGAGCAGATTGCGGCTCTGTTCTTAAAGACGGCGGATAATGAGAAAGAGCATGCCAAGATGTGGTTTAAGGAGCTCAACGGGATCGGCGACACCAAGGCCAACTTAGAGGCTGCCGCGGATGGAGAGAATTACGAGTGGACCGATATGTATGAGGAGTTCGCCAAGACCGCGCAGAGCGAGGGATTTGACGATCTGGCCAGAAAGTTCCGCCTGGTAGCTGCCATTGAGAAGCATCACGAGGAGAGATACAGGGCCCTTCTCAAAAACGTGGAGACTGCCTCTGTATTTGAGAAGAGCGAGGTAAAGGTGTGGGAGTGCCGCAACTGCGGGCATATTATAGTGGGAACAAAGGCTCCGGAGGTATGTCCCACATGCGCCCATCCTCAGAGCTACTTTGAAGTGAGCGCGGAGAACTATTAATCGCGCGTCCGCCGGACGGGCGTATGAAGGCTTACATAGCACCCCATGCTACGCTTTCGCACAGCTCAGCGCGGGAGCGCCGAACTTACATAACAAATAAAAAAGACAGGCACACAGAACGGAGGTTTTGTGTGCCTTTTCCATTGAAAATACCTTTTGCCCCCAACATCATAATATTGACAAGAAAATATATGGGATAGTATAATAATCGCAGAAACATCTTTTAGCGCGCTTAAATATGACTGCAGCTTTTAAGACTGTGGGAATATGCCTATGGAGGCAGGCGCCAGAGGAGTGAGGTTCAAAAATGAAGAGGAATCGGATGAGAGCCAGAGACAATAAAGGAGCTTCCTTGTTTCTTTCTATTGTGCTGGTTTTTTGTGTTTTTGGGACAGTGGTTTTTTTTGTGGCTCAGAGGATATCAAAAGAGATGTCTTCTTCCGCGATTCATAACCTGAGCGAGAGCCTGGGTCTGATCAAAGGTACGGTGGAAGCGATCCTGATTAAGGAGGCAGAGTTTCAAAAGCTGATCGCGCAGGAGATCTCCACCATAGAGGATCAGGAAGCTTTTATCCGCTCTTACAAAAAGAACCGGACCATGGTAAAGATATCTTTGATCCAATCAGGGGAAAAAGAGGGCGTCTCGAATACAGAGGATGTCTTTACAGAAGACGGGCTGGATTTTTCATCAGGAAGAACCGTGGAGGATCTTCCGATTTCCCAATCCTATCTTAATGGCATGGGGACCTGGGCTTACACCATGAAATGTCCTGTGGTGCGAGAGGAAGAAGAGATCGCCACTCTTTATGTGGAATACATTTTTGACTCCTTTGACCAGTCTCTGCCAGGCGGGTTTTATAACGGCAGGGCCATGCTCTACATTATGGATGCGAAAAGCGAAAGGCTTGTGTTAAAACCCAAGGGAATCGGGCAGAGGGATGCGGGGCATCTGAACCTGGAAGATTTTTACCGTGCCAATAATATTCTTGATAAAGAACTTCAGGCCGACGTTTCGGAACACATACGCAGTGGGAAGAATATTATGTTTTACCATGATATACGAGGACAGAGTTCCCTGATCTATATGTGGGCAGTGAACGACGGCTCCCTTTACCTTATCGGTTATGTGCCCATTGAGGCTATTCAGCAGGAGGGGAAGATTGTCAACCAGAATCTGATTCTGGTGGTTGCGGTTATGCTGGCAGCGTTTTTTATATGCTGCATCTTATATTATTTTAATCAGAAGGAGCAGGTGAAACTGAGGGAGGAGCGGGAGGCAGAGAGGGAGATCCATAATAAGCAGCTGGCAGAAGCGCTGCAGGCGGCTCAGATTGCAAGCCAGTCAAAGACTACGTTCCTTTCCAATATGTCCCACGATATCCGCACGCCTATGAACGCGATTCTGGGGTTTACGTCCCTTCTCGCGAAAGACGCGGATAATCCGGTTAAGGTGAGGGAGTATACAAGAAAGATCACAGCATCCGGCCAGCATCTGTTAAGCCTTATCAACGACGTCCTGGATGTGTCAAAGATCGAGAGCGGAAAAGTGGTTCTGACCATAGGCGAGTTCACTTTAAGCAGCCTGGTGGCTTCCGTGGATGCCATTATCCGCCCCATGGCAAAGGCAAAGAATCAGGATTTTGATGTATCCGTGACAGATATTAAGCATGAATATCTGGTGGGAGACGAGACGCGGATCAACCAGATTCTGATTAACCTTCTGTCCAATGCCGTGAAGTACACACCTGACGGAGGCAAGATCTGGTTCCGCATTATTGGCCTGAAGCAGCACTCGGCTCAGTATGAGCATATCAGGATTGAGGTGGAGGATAATGGCTACGGCATGACGCCGGAGTACTTAAAGATTATTTTTGATGCCTTTACCAGGGCAGAGAACAGCACCACCAACAAAGTTCAGGGCACAGGCCTGGGCATGGCCATAACCAAAAACATCGTGGAGCTTATGGGAGGGACCATAGAGGTTGCCAGTGAAGTGGGGAAGGGAAGCAAGTTTGTTGTGGAACTGGAGCTTCGCATACCGGATAATCAGGGAGATGAGGAATTCTGGGCCAGGCAGGGGATTTCCCGGATTCTGGCAGTGGATGATGACCCGGATATCCGCAATACCATACAATTGCTTATGAAAGAAACTAAGGTCCGGACCGATACGGCGGCCAGCGGAGAGGAGGCTCTCCGGCTGATACAGAACGCCGCCCAAACGGGAGAGAATTACCATGTAATACTGCTGGATTGGAAGATGCCTGGGATGGATGGGTTCGAGACTGCCAACCGAATCAGGGAAAACGAGACAGAACCTGTGATGATCCTGTTTTTGACAGCCTATGACGGAGATGAATTAGAAGACGAGATAGCCCACATAGGACACGCGGGGGTCCTGTCCAAACCGTTTTTTGTATCTGCGTTTAAGGAGAAGATCACGAAAATGCGGACCGCACAGGGCGATGAGAGGGAATTGCCTGGGGAAGAGAAGGAAAACAGCCTGACCGGCCTCCATTTCCTTGTGGCTGAGGACAATGAGATTAATGCGGAGATTTTATCGGAGCTTCTGGATATGGAGGGGGCAAGCTGTGAGATCGTAGAAAACGGTAGGCTGGCGGTAGAACGCTTCGACCGATCCCTTCCGGGAGAATTTGATGCCATTCTCATGGATGTCCAGATGCCGGTGATGAACGGCTATGACGCCACAAGAGCCATCAGGAAGCTTGGCCGGGAAGACGCGGGGGAGATACTGATTGTTGCCATGACAGCTAATGCTTTTACAGAGGATGTAAAGGCTGCCCTGGATGCGGGCATGAACGCCCATGTGGCGAAGCCCATTGATTTGGAACTGTTAAAAAGAACAATAAGTCAGCGGATTGGAAGAAAGGAAGAGTCATGAAAAGAAATCTGACACTGGGTAAAAGACTGGGCGCTCTTTGCCTTATGGGAATCGTACTCACGGCGGCAGTGTCTTGCAATACAGCAGGAAAACCTGTGAGCAACCTGATTCAAGATGAAGACAGCCACGAAAAAGTGGTAAATCTCTTTGGCCCCATGGAGAAATCAAAACCCGGCGTGGCCAATGTGGCAAGAAGCGCCTTTGACCAGACAATAAGCAAAGCAGAAGAACAGCTGGGCCTTACCGTAGAATACAGAACTTATACAGCTGAAAACTACAAAGAAAAAACATATGATGAGGTGGCCCTTGACAGGGTGCGCAGCGATATGGATGATCTGTATCTCCTCAATCCTGACTCAATCCAGACCCTTGCGGAGGAGGGAAGGCTTTTGGACCTGTCAGGCCTTGACTGCGTAGAAAACTTAAGAGACGTGGTAAAGATGGCAAACACCGTTGACGGTAAGCTGGTGGCTATCCCTCAGGAGGTTGTGGCCTATGGCCTGTTTATCAATAAAGATATGTTTGACCAATATGATCTTGAGCTGCCCAGCACGCCTGAAGAATTTTTAGAGTGCTGCCGTGTTTTCAAGGAGCAGGGAATCGAAACGCCCATCGGCGCCAACCGCTGGTGGCTGGAGTGCTTTGTCTTTGCCCAGGCCTTTGCGGACTTGTACAATGGCGGGAACGCGGAGGCAGAGATTGAGGCCCTCAATAATGGGACAGCCAAATACAGCGATTACATGCGCCCTGGTTTTGAGTTCCTGCAAGAGCTCATAGACAAAGGCTATGTTGACGCGGATACCGCCTATACCTATGAAGCCATTGAGGGGGAGGGACCGGATTTTCTTGCTCAGAAAACACCCATTGTCATGGCCTACTGGGGAGCGGCCAATACGAAGACAGCTTACGGGGACCCTGACTTTAACCTTCAGGTAATCGGATTCCCCAGCAGCCGGGGACAGATGCCGGTTGTGCCCATTACAGGATACGGGGTCGCGGTCAATGCTGAGCACCGGGAGGATACAGTAAAGGTTCTGGAGATCATACTCTCTGATGAATCTCTCCAACTGTACACGGAAATCAACCGGGTGATCTCGCCGTCAAAAAATGTCCAGGTAGACTGCGTCCCGGCGCTGAAACCCCTAAATGAAAAGATACAGGACAATGTCTATGTTCTGGCCTCCAATGCCAGCATGAAGTTAGAGCAATGGGGAAATACCTGTCTTATAGTAAGAAAACTGCTGGGCGGGGCTACGGTGGACGAATGCATGGCAGAGTTTGACAGGCTTCAGGAGGAATTGCTGCAGTCCAGATAGGTCTGCGGGTTTGCCGCCCGGCTGAAAATTCCTTTTGACCCCAACATCATATTTTAGTATAATGGAAAGGTAAGGATACAGCGGCGCCGAAAGCACGCGCGTCTGCCTGAGGACGCGACTATAAACACAAGGAGAAGATGAGATGAAGCAGGATATGATCGTAATTCTTGATCTGGGAAGCACGGCAAACACGGCCATTGCCCGCCAGATCCGGGATATGGGCGTGTACAGCGAGATTCACCCCCACGATATCACCCGGACAGAACTGGAGAGACTGGAAAATGTAAAGGGTATTATTTTAAATGGGGGAGAAAACCGGGTAGTAGACGGCAGGGCCGTAGATATTGACCCGGAGCTGTACCAGTGCGGATATCCCATGATAGCCATTGACCACCCTGGGGCAAAATGCGGCAGGACCTTTGAGAGCATTCCCAAAGAAGAGGAATTAAGGGAGTTTGTATTTGATACGTGCCGCGCCCAGGCCAACTGGAACATGAAGAATTTTATTGAGGACCAGGTGGAGCTGATCCGCAGGCAGGTGGGAGATAAGAAGGTTCTTCTGGCTCTCTCCGGCGGCGTGGACTCCTCGGTTGTGGCGGCCATGCTGATCCGCGCCATCGGAAATCAGCTGGTGTGCGTCCATGTGAACCACGGGCTTATGAGGAAGGACGAATCCGAGAGCGTGATCCAGGTGTTTAAAAATCAGCTTCACGCCAATCTGATCTATGTGGACGCTGTGGAGAGGTTCCTGGGAAAACTGGCAGGCGTGGCGGACCCTGAGCAGAAGCGCAAGATCATCGGCAGCGAGTTTATCCGGGTGTTCGAGGAGGAGGCCAGAAAGCTGGAAGGGATCGATTTCCTGGGTCAGGGAACCATTTACCCGGACATCATTGAGAGCGGAACCAAAACCGCCAAGATGGTCAAATCCCATCACAATGTAGGCGGACTGCCCGAGGATCTGAAGTTTGAGCTGGTGGAGCCCTTAAAGCAGCTGTTCAAGGACGAGGTCCGTGCCTGCGGCGTGGAGCTTGGCCTCCCGGCTTCTATGGTATACCGTCAGCCGTTCCCGGGACCGGGGCTGGGCGTCCGGTGCTTAGGCGCGATCACCAGAGACCGGCTGGAGGCTGTCAGGGAGTCCGACGCTATTCTGAGAGAAGAATTTGAGAAGGCGGGTCTTGACAAGAAGGTGTGGCAGTACTTTACCGTGGTGCCGGATTTCAAGTCCGTGGGAGTGAAGAACAATGCCAGGTGCTTCGACTACATGGTGATCATCCGGGCCATCAACACCATCGACGCCATGAGCGCCACCGTGGAGAGGGTGGAGTGGGATGTGCTGCAGAAGATCACGGAGCGGATCCTCAATGAAGTGGAACATGTGTGCAGAGTGTGCTATGACTTGAGCCCGAAGCCTCCGGCTACGATCGAATTCGAGTAACGAAAAGGGTAGCATTCATATTAGTCAGCTTTCAGAACAATTTAATGAAACGATAGAGGAAGTGATTTCTATTGGAGATACTTGTAATGCTAGAGTATTAGGTTATGATGATATGCATGATAAATGGAAACTTACATTGAGAAATCTTTGACTTATTGTATTTTGACCGTTTTATTTTGAACTATGAATTTTAGAAAGAAGGTGAAAATCATAAGTGAATTAATGCGGCTTGATGAAGAATATAGAAGTTGGATACAGGAACTTGGGAAAAGATATAGAATAAGTCAAATCAAGGCTTCTGTTCGTGTAAATAATGAAATGCTAATGTATTACTGGTCTGTTGGAAAAGATATAACCGAAAGACATGCTGATACTAAATGGGGAAATAAATTTTTTCAAAATATGAGTATGGATATGGCTGATATGATTCCTAATGCAAAAGGATTTTCGCCAACAAATCTAAGATATATGATGCGTTTCTATGGATTATTTAAGGATATTATCATTGTTCCTCAAATTGAGGACAAGATTATAGAAAACTATGAAAAGCAAATTGTTCCCCAAGTTGGGGAACAATTTGAAATGGCATCTAATAAAGTTTTTATGATTCCCTGGGGGCATATAAAGCTTCTAATCGATAAATGCCATGATAATCTTCAAAAGTTTAATTTTTATGTTGATAAGATTATTGAAAATAACTGGTCAAGGGCTGTTTTATTAAATTTTTTAGATACCGATTTATTTGAACGTCAGGGGCGGGCCGTTACGAATTTTAAATATACACTGCCTAAAGAAACTGGTGACTTAGCGCAGGAAATGACAAAAGATCCATATAATTTTGATTTTGTAGCAATCCGTCAGGGATATGATGAGAAAGAGTTAAAAGATGCATTGATGGATAATGTGCGGAATTTTTTGATGGAACTTGGGACTGGATTTGCATTTGTGGGTAGAGAATATCGCTTGCAGGTGGGAAATACCGAACAGTATATTGATATGCTATTTTACAATATTAAACGTCATTGTTATGTGGTTGTGGAAGTAAAAATTGTAGATTTTGAACCAGGGTTTATTTCTCAGACGGCTACCTATGTATCTGCAGTTAATCATATTTTAAGAGGAGAAGGCGATACACAGACGATAGGTATTCTTATATGTAAGACAAAAGATAATATATTAGCCAAATATGCAGTAGAAACATCTACAGAGCCGATAGGAATATCGGAATATGAATTAAATGCATTGATGCCTAAAGAATTTAAGGGGACATTACCCACAATAGAGGAATTGGAACAAGGGTTAAGTGGAAATGATAGATTTTAATGCTGAGTACATTTTGAGTACAAAAGTTATCTCACGGAAAATAACCTTGCTTAAAATAGCAAATACAGCGAATAAAATAATGAAATCTTATACAGAAATATATAGGTGAGATTTTTATGAAATGAATTTGAGTGATGAAATGGGATTTAAGAACCTAGTGTTTATGCGGGTTTCAAACACTATCTTTTGAAAAACGAAAAAGAATCGGTCAGACAAAAAACCATGTCGCCCGATTCTTTTGGTAGTGTAAAATAGTTTGTGTCTTTGGAAAAAAAAGGCTCCTTTTAGGTAAGAATTCAGATATGACAATTCTTATCGAAAAGGAGTATTT
>CAMTAF010000044.1 GCA_947066955.1 uncultured Hungatella sp. | reverse complement strand
TGTAACTATTAACCAGTAGTCATTCTTGACTACACCATTATTATACTAGGAGGAAATAAGGTGGAGAAAAAAACCCTTTTGAAACCCAGAACCGTATCGGCGATAAAGGATTTCGCCTGTGTGGTTCCGGCCCTGATTTTTCTTGTGATCTTTACATACTACCCGATCTGCAAACTGGTCCAGATCAGTTTTACCGACTGGAACCTGCTGAACGATACGTGGAATTATGTGGGCCTTAAAAACTGGATCTGGCTTTTTGACGGCTCCGGCACAAAGCACCTGCTCAATTCCCTTCGGGTGACCGTGCTCTACTCCATCGGCGAGCTGACCATCACGCTCATAGGCGGCATGATCTTCGCCCTGATTTTTAACCGGTTAAATAAGGCATTTTCCTTCATGAGGGCTGTTGTATTCATGCCCAAGTATGTGGCCATGTCTTCCGCGGCCGTTATCTTTCTGTGGATTTTAAACACAGACACCGGCATCTTAAACTACCTTTTAAGAAGCTTAGGCCTTCCTGCCGTGGACTGGCTGGGAAACCGCAATACGGCCCTGATATCCGTGCTTATGCTTACGGGGTGGAGAGCAATCGGATACGGTATGATGATCTATCTGTCCGCTATGATCGGTATTTCCAAAGACTACTATGAAGCGGCGTCCTTAGACGGCGCCACGGCGGCCCAGAGCTTTTTCAAGATCACGCTGCCCATGCTGTCCCCAACCACGCTGTTTCTGTTTGTAACTACATTTATATCTTCCATGAAGGTATTCCAGTCTGTAGATATTCTTACACAGGGCGGCCCCTACCGCGCTACCGAGGTGTTCGTGTACACTATCTACAAGTACGCTATGGAAGACTTCCGTATGGACAGGGCCTCAGTGATCGCCATCGCGTTCTTTGTGATGCTTCTGGTGGTTACGGCGTCTACCTTTAAGATTTCCAACAACAGCGTCCATTACGATTCATAGAGGAGGAAGGCAAATATGGGTAAAACCAACGGTTCTCTTGAGCGGCAGATGGCTGCCAAAAGAAAGAAAAAGATTATAGCCTGCATACAATATGCGCTGGCTATTATAGTCACATTGATCGTGGTATTCCCGCTGTACTGGATGATCTCATCGTCCGTAAAGTCCCAGGAAGAGATCCTTCTCGCTGTCCCGACTCTGTGGCCCCATGAGATCCATCTGGAGAACTATGTCAATGTATTTAACCGTGTAAATTTTGGTAAATATTATTACAACACCATTGTCATGACAGCGGGGATCTTAGGTTCCCAGATCATCACCGGGGTGTTTGCCGCATACGGTTTTTCCAAGGGCAAGTTTAAGGGCCAGAATGCCTGCTTTATGTTTGTCTTAGGCGCCCTGATGATCCCGCTGCAGGTTACCTTTATTCCCATCTACATTATGTGCGCCAACTGGGGAATGACCGATTCCTTCCTGGGACTGATTCTCCCGGAATGTGTGTCTCCCTACTACATCTTCATGCTGAGGCAGACCTTTATGGCCATTGACGACAGCTACATCGACGCGGCTAAGGTAGACGGCCTGGGCAGAGTGGGCATTATCACAAAGATCCTCACTCCCATGTGCAAATCAACCCTGTTTACCACCACTCTGGTGACCTTCACAAACGGCTGGAACAGCTATTTCTGGCCAAAGATTATCGCGAAAAACGAGAGAAGGCGGGTGCTCACCGTAGGTTTGGCGCAGCTTAAGAATACCTTTGCCGGACAGGCAACCATGAATAACCATGAGATCATGGCAGGCGCGGTTATGGCTATTCTGCCGGTAGTGATCCTGTTCTTTGTGTTCCAGAAATACATGCTCACCGGTTATTCGAAGGCAGCTATGAAATAATGCGGGAACTGGTTGAATTATACGGCCTGGAGGGTTATAATTAATTTTTAAAATAATGGTGGCGACCCGCGAGAGCCGGCATCGGAAAAGAGAGAGAGGACTCTAGAAAGATGAAAGTATATGCGCACAGAGGTTATAGCGGAAGGTATCCGGAGAATACCATGCTGGCTTTTAAGAAAGCGGCAGAGACAGGCTGTGAGGGAATTGAACTGGATGTTCAGCTGACAAAAGACGATGTTGTGGTGGTCATCCACGATGAGAAGATTGACCGCACAACAGACGGCACAGGTATGGTAAGAGACTATACGTATGAGGAGCTGAAGAAATTCAATGCCGCAGTGTTGTTCCCGGAGGTAACGGATTTTCAGTCTATTCCGACTTTTGAGGAGTATTGCGCGTGGGCGGCGGGCACAGGGCTTGAGACCAATATTGAGATCAAGACAGGATGCTATTATTATGAGGAGATCGAGAAGAAGACAGTGGATATAATCCGTAAATACGGCTTAGAGAAGAAAGTGATGTTCTCTTCTTTTAACCATATGTCTTTGGTGAAGATCCGTGAGCTGATGCCGGAGGCAGAATGCGGTGCGCTCCTTGGAGAGAAAGGGATCGGCAATGCCGGATATTACTGCCACACCCATGGGTTTGAGTGCTATCACCCCGGGTATCAGAGCATTACCAAAGAAACCGTTGACCAGTGCGACAAGTATGGGGTCAAGATCAACGCCTGGACCATAAACGGCATGCATGAGCTGGAGCAGCTCTGGGAGTGGGGGTGCAATGGAGTTATCACCAACTATCCTGAGGTATGCCGGGCATGGATCGTATATAAGGAGAAAGAAAAGTAATCAATATGATAAAGAGCAATCATATCAGATCCGTGGCTGTGGGATTCGCCGCGGCCATGTGTTTAACAGGGTGCGGTCAGAAGGAAGGAGCTTTGGCCGGCGCGGCTCCGGCGCAGACCGCGGTTCAGGCCTCTTCCCTGGAGGAGACATCCGGGGCGGCAGGGGCAGCGGAAAGCCCGTCGGAGGCCCTTAAGCCGGATTTGGAGAAAGCGGCCCAGTCGGCGGAGGGGCCGGATTCCGGAGAGGACCGGTACCGGGAGCTGATTGACAGGAGCGCCGATGAGGGTAAGCTGATTTTCTATTTCCTGGATCTGGAGGTAGGGCCAGACGCCAAGGACAAGTCGGGAGATTCCACAATTATTATATCCCCGGACGGAAAGGTGATGCTGCTGGATGCGGGACATCCGGATGCGGCGGATATTGTGGTGGGAGTCCTTGAGGATCTGGGAGTGGAAAAGATCGACTGCCTGGTGGCTTCCCACCCCCACATCGACCATATCGGCGGCGTGCCGGAGGTGATGTCCCGGTTCCCGGTGGAGAAAGCCTATGAGTCCTATGTGGAGTACACGACCCAGACTTACTATAATTACGTTAATGCGTTAAAAGAGAGCGGGACGGAGGTCGTGTCTCTGAAAACAGGAGATGAGTTCGATTTTGGAGAGCAGGTGCATGTAGAGGTTTTGGGGCCCGGCAGTGATATCCAGTATCCTGACGGTTTTCCGGAAAACAGCACCCAGTTCCTGAACAACAATTCTTTGCTTTTAAAATTCACTTACGGGGAAACCACGGCACTGTTCGGCGGCGACCTCTATGTGTCCCAGGAGAGAGATTACCTGGATCAGTACGGGGATCTTTTGCATGTGGATATCGCAAAGGTCAACCACCACGGCAAAGATACCTCCAATTTAAAGAAATGGATCAAGACCGTCAGCCCTAAGATCGCGGTAGCCATGGGAGACGAGATAGGCAGTATGGATGTCTATAACAACTATGTGAAAGAGGGGACGGAGTACCACCATACGGTCAACGACGGGATGGTCAAGGTGGCCGCGGATGACAAGGGAAACTGTGAGGCAGCGGATCAGAAAGACAGCTGGATGAACTGACGCGGGCCCGCCTTTGGATCCGCGGTCGCCCGGCAGGGATTTCCTGGCAGCAACAACAGGCAGCGGACAGAGGAGCTAATGCTTTTTTGTCTGCTGCTATTTGATTTTCACAAAAGATTGGTGTATGATAGGGAGAGAAATACGGGAGGAAATGAATTTTGAAGTTAGAAGATATTTTTGAATCCTCTCCGGTGATCACGGCCGTGAAGGATGAGAACGGCCTGGAACACGCTATGGAGAAGGACTGCGCGATTGTGTTTATTTTGTACGGAACGGTGTGCAGCATACAGGGAATTGTGGAGAAGGTGAAGGCCAGGGGAAAGCTGGCTATCGTCCATGTGGACCTGATTGTGGGGCTTAGCTCCAAAGAGGTGGCGGTGGATTTTATAAAGGAGAATACCAGGGCGGATGGGATCATCAGCACAAAACCGGGGCTGGCAAAGCGGGCCATGGAGCTGGGGCTGATCGGGGGCCAGAGGGCATTTCTCATTGACTCCATTGCCCTTGAGAATGTGAGAAAGCAGCTTATGTCCTTCAGACCGGATTTTATGGAGATCATGCCGGGCATGATGCCAAAGATTTTAAAGCAGATCAGGGAGATCACATCCATTCCCCTGGTGGCAGGAGGACTTTTGTCGGACAAGCAGGACATCATGGCCGCGTTCCAGGCAGGCGTGGACGCAGTATCCACAACCAAGGAAGAACTGTGGGAGGTTTAGGAGGAAGGAGGAAGGAGGAAGGCAAACGCGCAGCGTTTATAGGATGCCTTCCTCCGACCTGGCAGGTTCCGCAAAGCGGGGCGTGCCGTTACCTTAGAGAGGAGGCAAACGATGAAGATATTGACATATGAAGTGGACGGAAGGAAAAAGCTTGGGATCTGGAACAGGGACGAGACCTGGATCTATCCCATAGAGAGCTTTGGCATGGAGTACAGGAGGATGCAGGAGGTGATCGAGAGCATGAGCGAGTCGGAGATCCAGCTTCTGAATCACATGGCGTCCAAGGACCCCTATGAGGTGCGCGGGGCCGCGCCTGCAAAGGAGGCGAAGATCCTGGCGCCTATCCAGAAACCGGCGCACGACGTGATCTGTCTGGGGATCAACTATATGGACCACGCCCAGGAGTCGGCCAGATATAAGAAGGAGGCTTTCGGAGGGGAGCGCCCCTATGCGGTGTATTTTTCAAAAAGGGTAAACCGGTGCGTGGGGCACAACGAGGGAATTCCCGCTCACCAGGATATGGTGGACAGCTTAGATTATGAGGCGGAGCTTGCGGTGATCATAGGCAGGGACGCAAAGAATGTGTCCAAGGATGAGGCTAAGAACTATATATTCGGCTACTCGGTGGTCAATGACGTCAGCGCCAGAAATGTGCAGACCAGGCATCAGCAGTGGTATTTCGGCAAGAGCCTGGACGGATTTTTTCCTATGGGCCCCTGCATCGTGACGGCGGAGGAGATTCCCTACCCGCCCCGCCTGTCCATCCGCTCCTATGTCAACGGAGAGCTGCGGCAGAACAGCAATACGGAGCTTCTGATCTTTGACATCGACCATGTGATCAGCGAGCTGTCCCAGGGGATGACGCTGGAGGCAGGCACCATCATCGCCATGGGGACGCCGGCGGGAGTTGGCATGGGGTTTGATCCGCCCAGGTTCTTAAAGCCCGGCGATGTGGTCTGCTGCGCCATCGAGAAGATCGGAAAGATCAACAATCCTGTTGTGTAACGGAAAAGAGGGACAGCTATGGATCGACAGACTTACATACATGGCATAAAGCAGGGAATTCCTGTGGGGCTGGGCTACCTTGTGGTGTCTTTTACCATCGGCATCGCCGCCAGGAAGGCCAGCCTGACAGCCGCCCAGGCCACGGTCATGTCTTTTACCAACTTAACCTCGGCAGGGCAGTTCGCATCCTTTGCCCTGATCGCCTCGGGAGCGCCTTACTTAGAGATGGTCATCTCCCAGGCAGTGATCAATCTGCGGTATTGCCTGATGTCCTGCGCCCTGTCCCAGAAGCTGGACAGCCGGCTGGCCTTCCGCCACCGGTTTTTCCTGGCTTTCGGGGTCACGGACGAGATTTTCGGCCTCTCCATCGCCCAGAGGGGGAAGCTGAATCCCTGGTACACCTACGGGGTCATGACCGTGGCTGTCCCGGGATGGACCTTGGGGACTTTGGCCGGGGTATTGTCTACAGGAGTTCTGCCCCAGACATTTTTAAATGCCATGAACATGGCCCTCTACGGGATGTTTATCGCCGTGTTCATGCCTGCGGCCAGGGAGGACAAAAAGCTCCTTCCTGTCATTTTCCTGTCCATGGCCTTAAGCACCCTGGTTCAGGTCCTGCCCTGGTTTGACTTTATCTCGTCCGGGATGAAAATTATCCTTCTGACCCTGGTGATCTCTCTGGCCGCTGCCCTGATCATGCCGGTGCCGGAGGAGGGAGAGGGGGAAACACCATGAAAAATTACATGTATATCCTGGTGATGGCGGTGACCACCTATTTAATCCGGGTGATCCCCCTGACGCTTCTGAGAAAGGAGATTAAGAACAGGACGTTCCGCTCCTTTCTTACCTATGTGCCCTATGTGACCCTGTCGGTGATGACATTTCCCGCTATCTTAGAGTCCACAGAAGAGCCGTGGATCTCCTTTGTGGGGTTCGGGACAGCTATGGTCATGGCCTACTGCAGGGTCAGCCTGTTCGCGGTCTCCATGGGGTGCTGCCTGCTGGTGTTTTTGCTGCAGCTGGTGTGAAGGGGAGACAGGGGTTTCGAAGGCTGGCAGGAGTGGGACCTGGGGCTGCCTGGGGTCAGGGCGTTTGAGGAAGACATTTGAGGAAGAGGGCAGCTGCCACTTGCCAGGAAATGGCTTATCTGGTAGAATGTAGTGGAATAGCGCGGGGGAAGACCGTCTTTGGCCTTTGCCCAAAAAGCAAACAACAGAAAGGAATGGATGAGTATGAGCAACCCCATAGTAACCATTACCATGGAAAACGGCGATGTGATGAAGGCGGAGCTGTATCCGGAGATCGCACCCAACACAGTGAATAATTTTATCAGCCTGGTGAAGAAGGGCTTTTACGACGGCCTGATCTTCCACAGGGTCATAAGCGGATTCATGATCCAGGGCGGATGTCCCGACGGCGTGGGAACGGGAGGGCCTGGGTATTCCATCAAGGGCGAATTTGACCAGAACGGCTTCCCCAACAGCTTAAAACACGAGCCGGGCGTCCTGTCCATGGCCCGCGCCATGTCGCCGGACTCAGCTGGATCCCAGTTCTTTATCATGCACAAGAGAGCTCCCCACTTAGACGGCGCCTACGCGGCTTTCGGGAAGGTGACAGAGGGGATGGATGTTGTGGACAAGATCGCCGATGTGCGGACCGATTACAATGACAGGCCCATGAAGGAACAGAAGATCCAGTCTATGACCGTGGATACCATGGGCCAGGAGTATCCGGAGCCGGAGACCAGCGCCAGATAGGTTCAGGGTTTATGACAAGGGAATACAAAATCACAGTAGAGGGAAAGATCCACACAGTTGTGGTATCAGATGACAGGGAGGCTCTCCTGGCTGCCAAGGCGGCCGGGAAAGCCTCTGTTGAGTTGTGGAAAAAAGGCCAGGGGATGTTTGTGGCCAGATACGGGGTGGAATCCCTGGAGGATCTGACGGAAGAGTATTTGGAGCAGGTGGTCAGGAGAGACTTGGGGCTTCCCTGGGAGATCCTTCGGACCAAAAGGCTTCTGATCCGGGAGTTTCAGCTTGGGGACGAGGCCTGTGTACCCCCAGACCCGGAGGACGGGGAGGCGGACGGGATATTCCGGGACAGAAGGCGTCTTCAGGAGTATATCCGGTGCCAGTACGGTTTCTACGGGTACGGGATCTGGGCAGTGGTTGAGAGGAGCCGGGGCGTGATTGTGGGAAAGGCCGGGGTGACCAATGTCTGGTGGGAGTCCGAGAGAGGGAAGGACACAGGGGAGGCCCTGGAGCTGGGCTATCACATCTTCACCCCATACCGGGGGAGGGGCTATGCCAGGGAAGCCTGCGAGGGGATACTGAGGTGGTGCAAAGAGCAGGACATTTCCCCATCTGTGTACGCAAAAACGGACTCCCGAAACCAGAAGTCCGTGAATCTGCTGAAAAAACTGGGATTTTGCCTTATAGACCAAAGATGTAGCGGATCAGGGCAAAGGCAGTTTCTGTTTGTTGGGAATTGCCGATAATGCTCAAGTAGGAGGCTTCCTCTGACAGATGCATGGCGTCGGCAAAGTCGGTGCCCTTGATGTCCAGGGCGGATGCGATGGGCTGTCCCAGGCCGTCGGCAGAGAAAAACAGGCGGTCCCCCACAGCGGACAGGATATCGGCGGGGAGGATCTTCTCCAAATCGGCAAGGCCATCCAGGGAGGCGTAGTGGTCCGTGTTCTCCTGGTCAGAGAGGATAATGTCCAAGTCCTTGGAGGCCACCAGGGCGGAGATCTTGGCCATGGAGGCGTAGCTTAACTCGGTAGCATTGTCCCCGTAGGTGATGTACATGGACTCCACGTACACAGGCTGCTTTTTATCAAATCCCATGAGCTCATGGAAGTCCTCCTCCAGGACAGAAGTGTTCAGCTCCTGGTCCGAGCGGTTGTTGATGACCATGCAGTAGAGGCCCGGGTGGATGGAGGCGTTGCGCACAGAGGTGACCACCACGCTGACCAAAAGGATGGCCAGAAACACCCCGGCGATGTGGAATTTGTAGTACTCCCAGATATACCAAAGTTTGTCCTGGAAGGACATCTCTTTCAGCTTGCGGCTTTCGACGCGAGCTTCTTCTTTTAACTGGTCCTTTAATGACATAGATGATCCCCCATTTCTGAATGTTGTCAGCTGTGTGAGCATCAGCGCACTTTCTATTTTAAGATGTCACCACCCGCCAGGGTGCTGACCTGCGTGCGCATCAGCGCACTTCCTATTTTACCATAGAATTGCAGGTTCGTTCATAAATTTTCTATGAAATCCCCAGAGCAAATTGATTTTTCCCGCAGGATTCGGTATAATGAAAGACAATACTAGGAGGAAGGCAAATGCGCAGCATTTCTTTAGGATGCCTTCCGACGAGCTGGCAGGTGCCGCAAAGCGGCGCGTGCCGATACATTGAAAACGGAGGAAGGCCAAACGCGCAGCGTTTCCAGGATGCCTTCCGACGACTTGGCAGGTGCCGCAAAGCGACGCGTGCCGATACCAAAAAAGGAGGAAGGCAGACGCCTATGTTAGCAGGTTTTTTTAACTATGACAATCCGGTGTGGCGGTTTATCGGAAAATTTTGGGATGTGCTGGTGGTCAACATTTTGTGGATCCTGTGCAGCATTCCCATCTTCACCATAGGAGCTTCCACGACTGCTATGTACTATGTGACTCTGAAGCTGGCCAGGGATGAGGACGGGTACACGTTCCGCTCCTTTTTTAAATCCTTTAAAGAGAATTTCAAGCAGGCCACTGCCATCTGGCTGCTCTTTCTGGTCTCGGGGGCGATCCTGGGATTTGACCTGTACTATTTTCTCAGGATAGCGGCGGTCTCCAGTTTCCGCACAGTGATGATCTCCGTGTTCCTGGCCATGGTTTTTGTGTGGCTGGCCATGTTCACGTATGTGTTTCCCCTCCAGGCGCGATTTTACAACCCTGTAAAGAGGACGGTTTTCAACGCGTTTTTTATGGCGATCCGCCATGTGTTTCAGACTATCGGGATGCTGGTGGTAGACGGGGTGATCCTGTTTTTGTCTGTGACGTACATCCCCCAGCTGAGTATTTTCGGGGTTGCTTTGATCGCGTTTTTCAACTCTTACATGTTAAACGGCGTGTTCAGCAAGTATATGCCCAAGCAGGTGGACCCGGCGGATCGGGAGATGCGGCCCCTGTTCGCCGATGAGGAGGAGACGGAGAGAAAGGGAAACTCGGAGAATTAAAGAGAGCCCCGGCAGACAAGGCGGGGGCGGAGGTGTCTTTGGAGTAAGGCATGGATAAAGCCGGGCAGTGCATGCCCGGCTTTGTGTTATGATTCCTTATGCCACAAACTGGTACATCATCACATAGTGGCAGAAGCTGCCGCCCATGACGAACAGGTGGAAAATCTCGTGGGAGCCGAAATTGCGGTGGCGGGAATTGAACAGGGGCAGCTTCAATGCGTAGATGACGCCCCCCACGGTGTAGATGACGCCTCCTGCCAGAAGCCAGCCGAAAGCTGCAGGCGGAAGAGCGCGGACGATCTTTCCGAAGGCCAGCACGCACACCCATCCCATGGCAATGTACAGCACAGAGGAAAACCACTTGGGGCAGGTGATCCAGAACCCTTTGATCAGGATCCCCAGGATAGCGATGGACCACACCAGAGCCAGAAGCCCCCACCCGGTCCGGTCCCCCAGAACTACCATGCACACAGGAGTGTAGGTGCCCGCGATGAGGATAAAGATCATCATGTGGTCCGCCTTGCGCAGCAGCTTGTTGACCTTGGGAGAGATGTCCAAGGTGTGGTAAATGGTGCTGGCGGCGTAGAGAAGGATCATGCTGGCGATAAACACGGCCAGGGCAGTGGTGGCCACTCCGCCGGCATCCCGCCAGGACTTTAAGAGCAAAGGCGTAGCGGCAAGGATGGCCAGAATCATGGCGATAAAATGTGTGATGGCGCTGCCGGGATCTTTAATGTGAAGCTTTGTCATGGGAAACCTCCTTTTTTTAAAAACGATCCGCCGGGAAGCCACAGCTGCGGCGGAACAGGGTATTAACATGGAAAAAGTGTCGATGACTGTCATATGTAGTTTTGAAAACTACATAATCTATTTTTATATACTATAACACGCCGAGAAGGAAAAAGCAAGCTAAGATTATGATAAAAAAGAGGAGGAAGGCAAATGCGCAGCATTTTTAGGATGCCTTCCTCCGACCTGGCAGGTGACGCGGAGCGTCGCGTGCCGATACCAAGAAGGAGGAAGGCAAATGCGCAGCATTTTTGGATGCCTTCCTCCGACCTGGCAGGGTCCGCGAAGCGGGGCGTGCCGATACCAAGAAGGAGGAAGGCAAATGTTGGAAGTATTGTATGAAGACAGGGATCTGATCGTGGTGAGGAAGCCGGTGGGCATGGAATCTCAGTCCGCCGCCTCCTTTACCCCTGATATGGTCAGCGAGATCAAGAGACATATCCACAATTTATACCCAGAGAAGGGGGAGCCTTATGTGGGAGTTATCCACAGGCTGGACAAGCCTGTGGGCGGAGTCATGGTGTACGCGAAGACGAAAAAGGCCGCGGCTGCCCTCAGCAAGCAGGTTCAGGACCAGACCATGAGAAAAATGTATATGGCCGTCGTTTGTGGAAGGATTGTGGATAATGTGGAAAACTTTGTGGATTATTTGTTGAAAGACATGGGAAAGAACCAGTCGAAGATTGTGGAAAAAGGGACAAAAGGGGCGAAAAAGGCCGAATTAAGGTATCGGGTGGTGGAAACTCTGGAGGAACCGGAGCCCCTTTCCCTGGTTGAGATTGAGTTATCCACAGGCCGTCACCATCAGGTCCGGGTTCAGTTCGCGGGGCACGGGCTGCCTCTGTGGGGAGATAACCGGTATAATCCGGCATTTACCCACAGGGAGCAGGCGGACAGAAGAAAGGGGAGGCAGTCCGTGGCCCTGGCGGCCTTCAGGCTTTCCTTTGTCCACCCGTCAACGAAAAAGGAGATGACGTTCCAGGTGAAGCCGGAAGGGGAGATTTTTGAGAGGTTTGATTTTGTCAATGCGCTGCCTTGCAATCCGGCAGCCGCAGATATTCCCCAAGCTTTTTCTGCAGAAAAGAATCCTCTGAAGAGATGAAATTGCGTGACTTATCATTAAAGACCCGCCCAGGGGACAGCTGGCTGCGGTATTCGGAGGGAGTTCGGTGAAGCGTTTCCCGGAAACGCGCATTAAAGGATTTTAAATCAGGGAACCCGTTTCCAATGGCGATTTCGGTCAGGTTTTTGGAAGTGGTGGATAACTCAAGCAGAGCGTTTTGAAAGCGCACCCGTGTCAGATATTCGTGGAAATTGATCCCGATGGTATTTTTAAACAGCGTGGAGACATAAGTGCGGTTGTACTGGGAAAACCGGGCCAGGTCTTCCAGAGAGATTTTTTCTTTGTAGTGTTTTTCGATGTAGCCGATGAGGCGTCTTACGGTTTCCTGATGCTCAATATCTTCTTCATCTAAATTTTTTACCATGTGCGGGTCAAACGCGGTGCAGAGGGTGACCAGAAGCAGCTCCAGGCTGGCTTTTGCCGTAAGCTTGGAATAAGGGCCGTTTTCAGATATGGCCTGGAAAATCTGCCCTGCATAGAACCGGATTCGGCTGTAGCAGGGATTGTACCGGGTTGCCGGGACGGACAGGCAGGAGTCAAAACGGTAGATCAATCCCTTTTTCACGAAAGGCTTAAAAGCAGATGTGGAAAAATGTACCACCAATGCCCGGGTGTTGGCCTGGGGAGCAAAGGAGGCATGGCCTGTGCCGGGATTGATGAGCAGCACATCGTCCTCCTCCAGGATATGGGTCTGGGTTCCGATGCAGAATTCCTGACTTCCGTGAAGCAGAATATTCAGCTCATATTCCGAGGGATGCCAGTGATAACGATAATTCATGATCTCATGCGCAAAGCCGGACAAAGACAGATTGTCTCTGGGCCACTGCATTTCAAAGTAGGCTTGCTCCATAGGTATGTCGGTTCCTTTCTCAAAAAGTAAAATCCGAATATTTTCCCTGTGCTAAATGTTTGGATCATGGCAAAAAATCAGGGATGATATTTTTAGAATATAGAAGAAATTATGGAATGTCAATCAGTTATTTTCAAAATACCGAAAAAATAATCTGCTGCATTGTGCAGAATGACGAAAAAGCAGAGGATAAAGGAGGCAGTTTAGACAGGGAAAATATTTGGATATTTTTTGAAAAAAACCGCCGGGACAGACGGACTTTGGGAGGGGAAGACTAAAGCCTGTCCCAGAAAGCAGAGAATATTTTCAATGACAGCCGGGCGGGCGGTCTGCTATAGTAAGGCTACCAATTCAAATTCAGTGACACAGGCCTGGAAAGCTGAAAGGGAACGAAACAAGGGAAGAAAATTAAAGAAAGGAAGTACCTGTACTATGTCAGCTCAAATGATGATCTGTATGGCTATTTTTGTGGTAACCCTGATCAGCTATATGTTAAATAAGATTCCCATGTGGCTTACGGCCATGTTTTCCATGGCAGCTTTGTACATTACCGGCTGCATCGACGCCAACGGCGCGCTGGCCGGATTTTCCAACACAAACACAATCCTGATGGCGACCATGTTTATCGTGGCAGCCGGTTTTCGCCGGACCTCCATGGTGGACAGCATGTGCAGCGGCCTGATGAAAATGACCCATGGCTCTTTCCGCATGGCATATTTGGGATACCTCCTTCTGGCGGCTCTGCTCACCAACTTTATTGCCAGCCCCATGGTGGTCTATGCGATCGTGTCGCCTCTTCTGGCAGCCCTCTGCGACAAGACGGACAACAGCCGCTCCAAGTATATGTTTCCCATCATGGTAGTCTGTGTGTCATGCTGCGGAATCCTGCCGCTGCCCACGGCGATCCAGCAGGCGGGGCAATTCAGCGGTTTTATGGAAACATATGGCTTTAGCGGCATGGTGATGCGCCCCATCGACTTTATGATCGGCGCGTGGCCGATCCTTCCGGTAGTCATTTTATGGGCTCTGTTTCTGGGACCCAAGGGCTGCCCCCAGGAGCCGGTGATGCCTATTGAGGCGAGGGAAAAGGCCGCGCAGGGCGGACAGGCAAAATTATCCCCTGTCATAGACAAGATCGGCATCGTGATTTTCTTTGTAACCATCATTGCCCTGATTTTTTCCGCGCAGCTGAAAATGACCACCTGGTTTATCGCGCTGGTGGGAAGTCTTTTGATGGTGTTGTTTGGAGTCGTTGATCAGAAAACAGCGCTGCGGGACATTCCGTGGGATATGCTGATGCTTTTTGTAGGAGCTCTGGCTCTTGGCTCTGCATTGACCAATACAGGAGCCGGTGATATGATTGGAAATGCCCTGGCCGGTGCGGTGGGAGGCACCCATAACAACTATGTGCTGGGGGCGCTGTTCTTCATCATTCCGTTTTTGCTGACACAGTTTATGCTGAACCGGGCTGTCTCGGCGGTATTTGTGCCCATCTGCCTTTTGACCTGCTCCGCCTTGGGCGCCAACCCCGTCGGCCTGATCCTTCTGGTAAACGCGGGAAGCCTTACGGCGTTTCTGACTCCTATGGCTACACCGGCGGTGCCTATGTGCATGGCTGATGGCGGCTATGACTTAAAAGCAATCATGAAAAGCGGAATTTTGATTACCTTGATCCTGCCGGTTATCTATATCTGCTATACCATGACGGTGCTGCCGGCGTTTTAGAAGGAGGAAAAATGAATGATTTGCTGATGTCGTCGGAAAGCGTTTCCTTCCGATGGATAAACTGCCAGTGCTTTGAGATCAGGCTTCCAAACGGGAAGACCATTATAACGGATCCCTGCTATGACTACAAGAAAAACCCGGACGTGCCGCTGGCCAATCTGTTCCGGCTGGAGGGGTTTAAGACAGAGGACCTGGAGGGATGTGATTATGTAATCCTCAACCACACCCACGGAGATCATATTTCCAATCTGGGTGAGGTGATCGAGAGGTTTTCCCCCAAGGTGATCTGCCACAGCGGAGTGGCAGCGGAAATTGCGGAAGTTTACGAGGATATGGAACTGACATCGGTCTATGCGGTGGACTATGACGGTACTTATTATTTTGACGGATTTAAGATGGAAACTTTTCACGGAGAGCATAAGCCCCAGCGCTTTACATGGAAGCGCACCATGGCGGAGGGAGATATCATCTCCCAGGATCCGAGGCTGACCCGTCTTCACGCCTTGGGCGGTCTGTTTAACATGAACTATCTCTTAACCTTTGACAATGGATTCCGCATGGCTTTCGTAGGCGGTACCAGTGACGGCATGGATGAACGCCTGCGAAAGCTGAGGCCTAACATAGCCCTGCGCAATAAGATTGCAAATGACATGGATACAGAGAAGGCAGCAGGGGAATGGTACGGTTTTATGGAGCAGAGCTATGCCCAGTTTGTGGTGCCTATGCATTTTGAGGTGTGGGAAAACCAGAATCCGGGATTTTCGGAAAAAACCTTTGACCGGGCCAACCAAATGGCAGCAGAGAGGGGGCTGAACTGCCGGATTCTGGCGCCGAAGAGAACCCGGTGGTATACGGTCAAGATGAATATCTGCTGCCGCTAAAAGGAGGAGGAAGGCAAATGCGCAGCATTTTTAGGATGCCTTCCGACAACCTGGCAGGTGACGCGAAGCGGCGCGTGCCGCTACCAAAAGGAGGAAGGCAAATGCGCAGCATTTTTAGGATGCCTTCCGACGACCTGGCAGGTGACGCGAGGCGGCGCGTGCCGCTACCAAAATAGGAGGAAGGCAATTTATGAAAATTACAGATGTGAAACTGATATGCGCAAAGCATTATTTGTTTGTCCATATATATACGGACGAGGGAATCACAGGCCTTGGAGAGGCGGGAAACTGGGGCTATCTGGATGCGACAGCAGCAGCCATCAGAAAGTTTTCGTCGTATCTCATCGGCCGCGACCCTTTCCGTATTGAGGATATCAACCAAAATTTTTAC
Source organism: uncultured Hungatella sp. (assembly GCA_947066955.1). Lineage (GTDB taxonomy): Bacteria > Bacillota > Clostridia > Lachnospirales > Lachnospiraceae > UBA3402. Next base: position 13,147 of record CAMTAF010000044.1, on the reverse strand, counting down.
CGCTCCGTGTATTTTAGGGGTTCCGTGATTATGAGCGCCATTTCAGCCATTGATATTGCCTTGTGGGATATTAAGGGCAAGGCCCTGGGGGTGCCGGTTTATGAGCTTTTGGGCGGCAGGACCAGGGAAAAAATCCGTGTGTATGCTTCGGTTATGACAAAGACAGAGGATTCACAGGAACTGGCGGAGGGATACCGGAATTTGAAGGAAAAAGGTTTTACGGCTGCTAAGATTTTCGTAAACGGTCCGGTTAAAAGCGCAGACGGCGGGCGGGACGAATTCTTCTGCGGCCGTGTGGAGAGGGAACTGGAGAAGGTTCGCATGTGCCGGGAAGCGGTGGGGTATGATTTTGATTTGGTTTTGGAAGCGCACCGCGGCATGAGCGTGCCGGAGGCAGTGGCATTTGGCCGCGAGGTTGAGAAATACCGGCCAATGGTGTTTGAGGACCCGATTACTCCTGATAACTTTGATTCCATGGCAGAGGTTGCCAGAAAGGTAAACGTGCCCATTGCCACGGGGGAGCGGTTTACGGATTTGAAAGAATTCGAGATGATCATGTCCCGCCATGCCTGCCAGTATATCCGCCCGGACGTATGCGCGGTAGGCGGCATCACTACAAGCAAGAAAATCTGCGCGCTGGCTGAGGCCAATGATGTGCTGGTGATTCCTCATAATCCGCTGGGGCCGGTCTCTACGGCAGCCTGCCTGCAGATCTGCGCCTCTATTCCCAACTTAGGGATCCAGGAGCTTCCGGACTTTTGCCTGAATGGGGCAGAGGATAAGATGGTAAAGGAACCGCTGCGGTTTGAAAACGGATGTATGGTAATTCCGGAAGCGCCCGGGATCGGCGTGGAACTGGCCGAGGATGCCGAATTGCTGTATCCGGCTAAGGAACGGGGGAGCAATGAGGCGAAAAGGGCTTTTGACGGTTCGGTGAAAGATTGGTAGAAGATGGAGTAAATACTGCGCACTTGGCATACCTGAATTGATTAAATACAGATAACTGGCGGCTTTATCATGGAAAAATAGACAATAACCATATTGGAGTTGGGGAAGCAATTGAGAGGTATGGTATGGCTGAAACAAGATTTATCATGAGAAGTCAGCGGAGGTCACAGTACCATGACGGCTGCAAACGCTATGGAAAGGACTGAATAGTAGGAGATGTGAGTTAAGGACAGACAACTTCATATGGATTTATGGTGGCCTCCCGGGGGGAGGCCTATTTTTTCGGAGTCAAAGAATATGAGAGATTCGTGTAAGGAGTGGTAAAATTACAGTGACGTCGTTGATGCCATTTTATCCGGGAGAATGCTCTGGAGGGAAAGCCCGGATCAATTCTTTTTCATACAGGATGACCTGGTATTTTTCTTGTATATGTTTTATGGCATCGTGTATTAGAAGGATTGTTAAGTCTTTTACCCAGGGCTTGGAATATCGATGAAGCAAAATATAAGCGGTTCGCCGGGGCGGCGCGAAACTGATCGGCGAGCGGATGAGACCGGGGATTTTTGCAAGCAGCAGCTGGGCAATCGTATCGGGAACAATTGCCCAGGAATCAGGATCTTCCATAAAATATGGCAGCATAGAGGCGGTGCCGGTTGTAATTTTGGGTCTTCTGGTATTAGGGAAAAACTGTTTATGCCAAAGCCCATACTCTATGGAAATAGGAGAATATATTTCGTTATGTGGCTGCAGGTCACCAAAGTCTCCGGATTTTGCAAAGACAGAGTCTCCATGGCACACACATACCATATTCTCAGAAAAGAAGGGAGTGGCAATTACATTGGGAAATGGATGGAGATTTGAAGCAAAGCCGATATCCATCTGTTGGTTTTCGATTAACTGATGAACTTCCGTAGAGTGTTCTGTCTGAATGGTCAGAGCGATCTGCGGATGTTTTTTTGCGAAAGAACGATATACGTCAATCAGGAGGAAGTTGTTGAAGGTATCCGGAGCCGCCACATGAAGTTCCCGAGACGTCTTCATATGTTTGAGCTGCTCAGCATTTTCCCATAAAGAGAGCCATTGCTGGGCAATATTAAGAAAAGACTCCCCTTCGGGCGTTAAGTGGATTCCCTTGATCCCCTTATGGCGGTAAAGAAGGGATACTTGCAGCTCTTCTTCCAAGCGCTTTAAGCGCAGACTTGCAGTTCCCTGTCCAATATATAAGCTGTCGGCAGCCTGGCGAAGGCTGCCTTTTTCTGCTATGGCGAGAAAGGTTGTAAGGTCTTCGTAGGTCATGGCGGGTCTCCTTTCAAAGATTTATATATTTAGCTTAAAAATATTATATATCATAAATCATAGTTTTATAAATATATTCTGCTATTTTATAATAATTTTATAAACAAGCAGCGCGTCTGGCCAGGCTGTAATGCAGGATAGTACCACAAAAAGAAAGGGGTTGCCATTATGGATTACGAGAAATTCAGCAGGGAATTGATAGAACTGATAGGAGGGGAAGCAAATGTGGGGGCATTGACCCATTGCGTCACACGCCTGAGATTTACTTTGGCAGATGAGTCAAAGGCAGACACGGAGGCAGTAAAAAAATTAAAGGGTGTGCTGAGTGTGGTGCAGGCCAATAACCAGTATCAGGTAGTTATGGGGGGAGAAGTGATCCCTACATATAATGCGATAGTGAAGATGTATGGTTTTGGTGAGGAAGGCCCGGAGAGCCCCAAAGACCAGGGAGGGGAGAAAAAAGGGAATCTGCTTTCCGGACTGATGGATTATATTTCGGGTGTTATGGTCCAGATTATTCCATTACTGATTGGAGCTGGATTGGTAAGCGCGGCATTATCGGTGGCGAGCATTGTGTTTGGAGTTGACACGACTACTCCTACTTATCTTGTTTTCAATACAGTAGCAAGGAATACTCTATATTTTATGCCGGCCTTTGTTGGTTTTGCTGCTGCAAAAAAGCTGAAATGTAATCCGTTTATTGCGGCGTTTATTGCTTTGTTTTTGTTAAATCCCAGTTTTACTGCTGTGGTACAGAATAAAGAGGCGGCGGCAAATTTGTTTGGGTTTTTGTTTCCGGCACTTTCCTATTCCTCTACTATTTTTCCAATGCTGATAGGTACTTATGTTTTAAGTAAGCTGGAACCGGCAGTCTATGGGGTGCTTCCAAAAGTTCTTAAATCTATCTTTGGGCCGTTTTTGTGTATTGTGGTCATGGTCCCTTTGATGCTCTATGTCATCGGGCCGGTAGGATACTATATCGGTTATTTTATTGCGCAGGCAGTTCTTACCGTACAGGCATATGTAGGTTTTCTGGGGTGCGGAATACTGGCGGCGGCCAATATGTTTTTGGTACTTTTTGGAGCCCATACGGTTACTGCGCCGGTAATGACCGAATTATTAGGCAGTCTGGGATACGACAACCTGATCCGTCCCGCTCTGCTGGCAGGTTGTTTTGCCACATTAGGAGCAGTGCTTGCGGTAGCAATGAAAAGTAAAGATAAAGAGTATAAAGGCGTCGTATTCGGAACAGCGGTTGCGGCTTTTGTAGGAACAACGGAGCCGGCGCTTTATGGCGTGTTATTGCCTCTTAAGCGTCCCATGATCGGCGCTTTGGCAGGGTCCTTTGCCGGGGGCTGTGTGGCAGCGCTTTTAGGCGCAAAAGCATTTGCTATGGGTAAAAACGGTATTTTCGGATTATTGGTATTTGCCGAGACAACACCGGCCATGCTTGCCGGAGTGGCTGTGGCAATGGCAGTGGGCTTTGCTGTGACCTGGTTGATTGGTTTTAAAGAAAAATAGGAGGCAGACACAATGACGGATAAACGAGACCATTTTCCCCAGGGATTTTTGTGGGGAGGAGCAATAGCGGCTAACCAGGCGGAAGGAGCCTGGTTAGAGGATGGAAAGGGAATGTCTGTAACAGACTGTCAGCCGCTGCGGTTAAAAGCAGATAAGACAGATCAAAAGAATCTGTTTAAAAATGCGGATGTGACATTAGAGGAAGTACTGGAAGCCAGCAGAAATATGGATGAAACATTTTATCCGAAGAGGAGAGGAATTGATTTTTATCATCGCTATAAGGAAGATATCGCTCTTTTTGCGGAGATGGGGTATAAGGTGCTGCGTCTGTCTATTGCGTGGAGCCGCATTTTTCCGGTGAATAACGGAGCCGTGAATGAACAGGGTCTGGCTTTTTATGACCGGGTCTTTGACGAACTGGGAAAATATGGGATAGAGCCGTTGGTCACGATCTGCCATTATGATGCTCCATTATATATTGCTTTGGATTATGAAGGATGGGCATCCAGGGAAGTGATTGAACGATATGAGGAATATGTCAGGGTGATCGCAGACAGATACAAAGATAAGGTCAGATACTGGATCACTTTTAACGAGATTGACAGTATTTTGAGGCATCCGTATGATGCGGGGGCGATCATCCGCAGCAGGTATACCAGGGAACAGGCGGAAAAGATCTGTTATCAGGCGGTACATAATCAGCTTGTAGCCAGTGCCAGGGCCGTCCGTATCCTCCATTCAGTAAGGAAGGATGCGAAGGTGGGCTGTATGATTACGAAACATCCATATTATCCATACAGCAGTAAACCGGAAGATGTGCTTCAGGCGATGCAGGATATCCGCAGCAATGACGCATTTTGTGATGTGCAGGTAAAGGGTTATTATCCGGAATATTTGAATATCAGGCTGGAGAAAAAAGGGATCCGGCTGCATATAACGGAGGATGATAGGCAAGATCTGAAAAAGGGTGTGGTGGACTTTGTATCATTTTCCTACTATTCATCTACCTGTTCCGCAAAGGATGCGTCTGCCCTGCCCGCGGCTGCCCTTAATACTGCCAGAGGGATTTTAAATCCCAACCTTCCCAAGAGCCAGTGGGGCTGGCAGATCGACCCGGTGGGACTTCGCATCGCGCTTATGGAACTTTATGACCGATATGAAAAGCCGCTGTGGGTCGTAGAAAATGGACTTGGGGCAGTGGACGAGGTGGACGGCAAGGGAGAGATCCATGATGATTACCGTATTGACTATCACAGACAACATATAAAGGAAATGAAACGCGCCATACTGGAAGACGGCGTGGAGTTGATGGGATATACTACCTGGGGGTGTATTGATATTGTTTCGGCTTCGTCACTGCAGATGGAAAAGCGTTACGGAATGATCTATGTGGATCTGGATGATATGGGACAAGGCAGCGGCAGGAGATTGAAAAAGGACTCTTTTTATTGGTATAAAAAAGTGATCGCTTCCAACGGAGATGAGCTTTGAGAGGCAAGGGGAAGGAGGAACTATGAAAATCAGTCAGGTGGTTGATCAAATAAAAAAATATCATTACGGGATTGATCCAAGCGGGCAGCCTATTGACCCGGCATCGACCAGGGATCAGATTCTGTTCGGCGATGGCGAGGCAGAATGTACGGGGATTGTGACCTGCATCTACGCGAGCGTTAACGTGATTAAGCAGGCGAGGGAAGAGGGCGCCAACCTGATTGTCTGCCATGAGGCGCTTTTCTGGAATCATGGAGATTATACGGAATGGCTTTCGGACAATGAGGAGTTCCAAGAAAAGAAAGCATTGCTGGAACAGGCCCAAATTACAGTCTGGCGTAATCACGATTATGTCCACTCGGGCATCCCTATAGGGGATGGCAGATATATTGACGGCATTTTTTACGGTCTGGCAGAGGAATTGGGCTGGACACCCTATATGGTGGAAGGCGATCCTATGAGGTATCGGATTTTGCCGGTGCGTGCCGCAGCACTTGCGGCTCAAATCAAAGAGAAACTGCATTACAACGGCATTCGTCTGATCGGCAACCGGAATGCCATGATTTCGAATATCTGGATCCCGGCTCACATTCTCGGGAAGAAAGACAATGAAAAGATTATGAAAATTTCCAGAGAGGGCATTGAAGGTGTGCTGGCCTTTGAGTTAATTGATTTTACGGTGGCAGAGTATATTCGGGATGCAGGAATGCTGGGAAAAAACAAGGCTATCATTTCCATGGGGCATTTTAACGGGGAGGAACCGGGGATGCGGTATATGGCGGGATATCTGCAGGAACTGTTTTGCGGGCTGCCGATACGGTTCATCGCCTGCGGCGACATGTACGACTATATTTGAACACGAGTGGCGTACCGGAGAGGAAAAAGAAAGGTTTCTCTGGCAGGAAGAGGAGGTTTATATGGGATTTTTGGACAGATTTAAAAAGAAGGAAAACACGGAGGAGGCACATCTGGTAATAGAGGCGAAGCCGGGAGAGGTTTATGCGCCGGTGTCCGGCGAATACATTCCCTTGGAGCAGATACCCGATGATGTTTTCGCGCAGGGGATCGTAGGACCCGGCTGCGGCATTCAGCCCAGTGAGGGAAAAGTGGTGGCGTCTGCGGATGGTGAAGTTTGCATGATCGCAGATACGAAGCATGCCATTGCGATCCGCACAAGGGAAGGGGCTGAACTCATGATCCACATAGGGCTTGATACCGTATCTATGGGAGGAAAAGGCTTTGAAGTGAAAGTAAGGGAAGGGCAGAAGGTTTCCTGCGGCACAACGCTTATGCTGTTCGACATGGATGCCATCAGGGAAGGGGGATATCCGCTGACTTCGGCTTTTATTGTGACAAACGGGGCGGAATATCCTGAGATTCATTTTGAAACTGGAAAGTACCATTCCGCGGCGGAAAAAGTGGGGTTTCTGTCTATGACGGCGGGCTGACGCTGCGATAAGAGGCTGTGAGACCGTTAAGGAATTGCCGAAAAATGTTTTATGAACGGATGTATCCGAGTTAAGGTAGGAGGGGCTATCTATTTCCCGACAGCCCCTGCCTGCTTACAGTTCTTTTTTGTTATCAGCGCCGGGAGTGGTGACAATTACTTTTTCAGGAGTTATGATCAGTGCACCTTTTGCTGTTGCGGCTCCGTTGAACATTTTTTCTACCATCGCCTTAAAAATATCAACAACAGGCCCCTCAGTCACATATTCAGCTTTGCCCTTGATCTGGTACCCTTCCAGGCTTTTCGGGTTATATGCGGAGACAGCGATTTTACCGCCGTTAGTCTTGATATTGTTTAAGGTAGTTTCAAGAAAAACATCTCCCACAAGCAGCTTGCCATCCTCAGTCACGTCTTTAAAAGCTACCGGAACTACGTTAGGCTCATTGTCAGAGCAGGTGGCCAGATCCCACATGTTTTCTTTCAGCAGTTTTGTTACATGTTCGTTCATCATAGAATTACCTCCCAATTAAAATTGAATGTTTGTTTGATGAGCCTATTATAGAAAATCAGCTTAGAGAGGACAAGATATTAAGAAATTTATTATAAACTGTTAAATTTCATAGTAACTTGTTAAACAATAGGGAATGACATATAATGATGATATCAGGGAGACCGAGATGAAAAACGAAATGAGGAGGAGATTATGTATCAGAAAAAGATGGATCAGGATATCCGCTGCCCTCTGGAATATGGCCTGGAGGTTTTTGGCGGAAAGTGGAAGCCCAGGATTATCTGTGTACTCAATGAGAAAAAGGTTCTCCGGTACAGCGGAATCCGAAAAGAGATGACCAATATTACGGACGCAGTGCTGGCTGCCGCTTTAAAGGAACTGATCCGGGATGAACTTGTGGAGAGAAAATCTTATGACGAAGTACCGCCAAGAGTAGAATACAGCCTGACGGAGAAGGGAAAGTCCGTGGTTCCTATCCTGCAGAACATCTGCGCCTGGTCAGGGATTTTCCGTAAAAGTGACAGCGATCATGTTCTGGCCCAATGTGAGAAATGCGATTACAACGCCTCGGCCTGGCATTTATAAATTTATTGTAGGAAACGACAAAAATACTTGCCGTTTCCTATAGTAATGTGTCCATTGTGCTTTGCGGAGAGAGAACAGTTTTTCATAGTCCGGTACAAACCGTTTCCCCTGTTCAATCCTTAAGATTATCAGAAACGTAAATTCAAACCATTCTGTCTGCAGCCGTGCGGCGAGCATCTTCTGGGAGATCCCCTGCGGTTTCCGCGATTCTTTCCGTTTATTCCCAATTATATTTTTCGTAAATTTTTGTTACCTATATTTTTGTGTAGAAGGAAATTTCTCTCCCTGCTATGATAATCACAACGAACATCAAGAGTTGATGGTTTCATTGGAACAGTAGGAAAACAGCTTGGGATAGTCTACAATTTCAATCCATTTACGGTGGGAAACGATAATCTTTTCACCGCGGAGCTTTGCCAGATTGGTGGTTACATTGACAAGACTGATGGCCAGGATGTCTGCGATGTCCTGCTGGGTCAGATCAATCCGGTTTGGGGTTCTGGCAGGTGAGTGGATGGAAAACAGGTACAGGAGATTACATATTTTTATAAAAGCATTGTTGTAATCCTGGTGTGCGGATTCATAAATGAACAGGTTGATGTACATGGAATAGGTTTCTAATATACGGGCATTCAATGCCATGTTTTCCTGATACATCTGGTAAAAGTTTTCCCTGGTAAATTCCAGTGTTTCTACTTGGGATAATGCTTCTGTTCCAATGGATGCCTCAATCTTGAATGCGGAGTTTTGGCAGCCTGGAAATACGGTTCCATTGCTGTGGAAATGCAGGATTTTATGGTAGCCGTCCTCATGTTCTACAAAGGTTTTGGCAATGCCGGATTTGATATAGTATACATACCGGATTGTTTCGCCTAAATTCCAGATCATGTCGCCTTTTTGGAATGTGCGGTGTCTGTGGGGGCGGGATAGGAAAAAATCGTAAAATTCTGTATAGTCATCAGAAAAGAAATATCGGGGGATCAGCATAGGTTTACCTGCCTTTCGTGGGATTGGTTCCAGTATACCATAAACTTCCGGCTATGCCTATAAAAAGAAGAGAAGGAGACAGGATTATGGATTACAAAGAGTTAGCTTCGTTTATCATCGAAGCAGTCGGAGGAGAAGCGAATATTGTAAGCCTGACGCACTGTGCCACAAGGCTTCGGTTTGCGTTGAAGGATGACAGCATTCCCGATGAAAAGAAGATCAAGGCAAAGAATGGTGTATTGGGAGTATCGGTAAATGGCGGCCAGTATCAGATCATTATGGGAAATACCGTGCCGAAGGCTTATGCGGCGATCATGGAGCAGTTGGACTTAAAAGAAAACAGTGCAGGTGAAGGGAAAAAGCAGAAGCGGAAATGCCCCTCTGTACTTTATACCGATTCTTCTGGCATATACGGCATCAAAACGTGTAGGGGTAAATTCATTTCTGGCAGTCGCCCTGGCGGGAGCTATGCTCCATCCGAATTATATTGCATTACTGCCGGAAGGAATTTCCTCTCTTACCACTATGTCCGTTGTGGGAATACCGGTGACAGAATGTGAAGATAACGTATTTGCGTCGGAAGCCTGTTTGAAGATATATGATCAGGGAAAAGGCCATGGACGTAAAGAAATATTTTGGGAAGAAGTATTTGTACCGTTATTTGATTGTGATTGTCAGCATGATGCTTAACGGGCTTGGAGTAGCCCTGATGCGTATTTCCTGCATGGGAACAGACCCGTTCAGCAGCATGAATTATAGTTTCAGTGAATTTTTTCATATCCCGCTGGGTACAGTTGTGATTCTTGTTTCCTGTATCCTTTTAGGATTGAGTCTTTTTGCCATGAGGAGTTCCCTGGGATTTGGTACGGCAGCTAATATGGCATTACTTGGGACATCAGCGGATCTGTGGACCTCTCTGATTACAAGAGTGGCCGGACATGAGATTTCATTTGTAGGAACAGAGGCCCTTGCCCTTCGGATCATATTGGTGTGTCTGGGAATTTTGTGCATGATATTTTTTAATTCTTTTTATATTTCTGCAGATTTAGGCATGTCACCGTATGACGCTCTCGGCTTTATCATCGAAAAGCTGAGCGGGGGCTTCCCGTTTAAGTGGGCAAGGGTGATCACTGATATTATCTGTGTGGTGATTGCATATTTTGTGGCAGGAAGGAATGGAGATCAGTGGGAATTGATTGGGATCGGGACAGTCATTATGGCCTTTGGAACCGGGCCGCTGCTGTCATTTTTTAAGGAACATATCGCACAGCCGTTTGTGCGCAGAATGTGTGAAATATAAGGAGGCGCATAAAATGAGCGATCTTACGCATCTTTCGGCACCCATCCGGGTATGCCAAAAAGAAATCAAAAACAGGATCGTTGTCCCTGCCATGGCAGACTTTGGCATGACAGGGCCGGACGGCCTTGTCAATCAGCGGCATATAGAGAGGTACGGCGCATATGCCAGAGGAGGGGCGGGGCTTATCATCATCGAAGCCTGCGCCGTAACAAAATTTCCGGAGACGAGAGGGACTATAGGGCTGTATTCGGATGAATGCCTGCCCGGATTGGAAAAACTGGCGAGAGCGGCAACAGAAAACAATGCTGTTTCCTTAGTGCAGATTATGGATACCGGGCTTTCAGTAATGCCGGAAAACAGCATTGAAGAGATCAGCCGGGAAAAGTTTCGGCAGTATAGAGGGGACTTTGTTTCGGCTGCCCTGCGCTGTAAAAAGGCAGGCTTTGACGGCGTGGAGCTTCATGCTGCCCACGGTATGTACTTGGATCAGGTGATTGAAACCAGCAGGCGCGGTGATGGGTATGGAGGCAGTTTTACGGATCGTCTGCGGCTCCTTACCGAACTGATTGAGGAGATAAAAGCTGTCTGCGGTCATGAATTTATTGTGTCGGTCCGCTTCGGGAGCAGTGATCTCGGGGAGTTGGTCAAGATCGCAAAGGCCATAGAAATGGCTGGTGGAGATATCCTGGATGTTTCCACGGGTATGTTCAGTTATGGGGGGATACCGGCAGATTTCCCGTATGACGGAAAACTGTATGCTGCTTCCCTGGTGAAACGAAATTCCCGGCTTCCGGTGATTGGTGTAGGTAAAATCCAGACGGGAATACAGGCAGAAGAAATTCTGGATCAGGGAATTGCGGATATGGCTGCAGTTGGCCGGGGGCATCTTTGTAATCCGGATTGGGCTTCCAGGATATTTAGCGGAGAGAAATTGGAATTGTGCAGAGAATGCCGGACATGTATGTGGTATATTGACGGGCGAAAATGCCCGGTTGCCAGAGCCAGAAAACAGGCGGAAGGAAAAAAGCAGGATCAGGATCTGCTGATCGGAGGATGTTGAAAATGAAATATAAAGTAAAGATAACAGTTATGAAAAGGGATTACCATCAGGATCTGGCTGACCGGTTTCTTACGGATCCTGATACCGGGAAATGTTCTATTTTCCATGAGGGCCAGGAGTTTATTGTGACGAAAGAAAATTATAATAATTTTCCTTATGAAAATCACTTTTGCGGCGCTGCCTGGGACGTGATCAAGATTAAAGTTTATTCTGCCCTGCAGGGGGGAAATTTCTATTGGGAGGGATGGATGAAGAACACAAAAGAACAGATCCTGTGCTGTGATGACGGCATCCGTCCAGTAATTTTTCTCTTGGAGCGCATAGAGGAGGAATGACAAATATGAGGGTTTTATTGGTGAATGGCAGTCCAAGAAAGAATGGCAATACACATGAGGCGCTTGGGGCTGTAGAAAAAGAATTGCTGGAAAGAGGGATTGAAACAGAGTGGTTTCAGATAGGGAACAATGCTGTTCATGGCTGTATTTCCTGCGGAACTTGCAGAGGTACAAACCGTTGTGCTTTTGGAAAGGATGGGTGTAATGAATTGATTGAAAAACTCCTTGCGGCAGACGGAGTGATCATTGGAAGTCCGGTTTATTTTGCCGGGCCTAACGGGGCACTCTGTGCTTTGTTGGATCGGGTGTTTTATGCTACTTGCACTTATTGCCAAATGTTTAAGGGAAAGGCGGCTGCCGCTCTTGTGACTTGTGCGTGGACGGGAGGAACCGCTGCACTTGACCGTCTGCACAGGTACTTTGTACCTTGCCAGATGCCCATTGTAACCAGTGGTGATTATACCGTTTTCCAGGGGGATTCAGTAAGAAATAAGGAGGAGCGTTCCATGCAGTTAATAAGGGAACTGGCGGGTAATATGGCAAATCAGCTTTATTATGGGAAATCCGGTGTGAGAAAAGGTGACGGAGAATGAAGTAGGAAGAAACCTGTAAAAGGAAATCTCTTACTATAGAGTAAAGAAAGTGTAGATGGAAAGGAAAAAGATTATGGAAAAAAACACATTACGTCTTATATACCCTCAATGGCAGGGTGGCATGAACCCTGATTATGTCTTTGGTTCAGAACTGCTGGCAGTAATCGCGCCGCCTCCAAAAGAAGGCAAGACAGTGACGATCAACGTGGAGCGGAATTTTGATGAAGAACAAAAAAGGATATGTGGTGTAGATGCGGGGGCATCCCTGCTTGTTCAAATGAAGGAAACAGAAAGTGTCCTTGTAAAAGAAGCACCGGATAAGATTATTGTATTTGGCGGCGACTGTTCGGTATCACAGGTTCCTTTTGATTATCTTGGCGGAAAGTATAAAGATAAGATCGGGATTATCTGGCTGGATGCTCATCCGGATGTTTCAGGAATAAACGTTTCTGCCCATCTGCACGAGATGGTATTAGGAAATCTGCTCGGGCAGGGTTCTGATTCAGAAATAACACAGGTACGGAATCCATACACACCAGATAAGGTGTTGATGGCCGGGTTGATTGAGGAAGATATCAGGGAGATGGATCACGCTTTCCATGACCTGAAATTAAAGGCTGTTTCACCAGAGGCATTGAAAACAGACCGCAGTCTGGTTTTGAAATGGATAAAAGAAACAGGGATTTCCTATGTGGCAGTCCACTGGGATCTGGATGTACTTTCCCCGGAGGATTTCCGCTGTATTTATCCGGCTGAACCGTATGTGAAACCAGACTCTTTTATGGCTGCGGTGGGTCGGATGACATTAAAAGATGTGGGCAGGCTGTTTCAGGATATATCCGAGGCAGCAGAGATTGTGGGACTTAGTATCACGGAGCATCTCCCTTGGGATGCTATGAATTTGAGAAAAATGTTGGCGGAAATTTCTATTTTCAAATCATAGAGAAGAGTAGACCTGTTGTGCTATTAGTTATATAGTTTCCTGGGTGTGTAAAATAATCTGTATAAATAATCACAAATTATTTTACACACCCTTTACCACAATACACAGTTTATTTTGCAGTCTCCTATAA
>CAMTAF010000043.1 GCA_947066955.1 uncultured Hungatella sp. | reverse complement strand
GCAGCTGTCGATATATTCTTCAATTTCGCCGATTAACTGTTCAATTCTGCTCATAGTATGTACCCTCTCTCCTTTTGATTATTCTTCGAGTCGGGCGCCCTTTTTCACGGCTTCTGCTCTCTCAAGAACCTTAAGGGCAATCTCAGGAGTCACAAAAGCGCTGATATCCCCCTGATACATGGCGATCTCTTTCACAATACTGGAACTGAGATATGAATATTTCAAATTAGTAGTCAAAAAAATGGTATCCACTCCGGGAGAGATCACCCGGTTGGTCTGGGACATCTGCAATTCATACTCAAAGTCCGTAATGGCGCGCAGGCCTCTGACAATCACGTCAGCATGGCACTGCCGCACAAAATCTACCAGAAGTCCGTCAAATGCCAGTATCTGGACATTGGGCATATGCCCGGTAACACTCTCTAACATCTTAACACGTTCTTTCACAGAAAACAACGGAGATTTTGAATTATTCTTCAAAACCCCCACGATCACCTTGTCCATGATCTTGGAGCTTCTCTCAATAATGTCCTGGTGTCCCAATGTGACTGGGTCAAAACTGCCGGGATATACCGCAACTGCCATAATCTTCTCCTATTCCGCCTGGCTTTCCATATCCTTTTCTATAAAAACATGCTTGTTGGTCTTATACTCTTTATTCTTGACAATATAAAATCCGTTATTCTCCACATAAGAAAAATCCGTCTCCATGGAAGCCTCCGCTATGATCAGGGTATCCTTATGGATCAGGGGGGAATCCTTTAGGTACTCCAAAACCTTTCTCTCCCACTCCATATTGTAAGGAGGATCCATAAAAACCGTATCAAAGCAAGTTCCCTTCCCCTCAAGCCGCTTAAGGCCTGCCAGCACGTCGCACACCATGACCAGAGCCTTCTCCTCCAGCCTGGCCGCCTTTAGGTTCTGCCGGATGCACTCCGCCGCCCTGGGCTCCTTCTCGATAAACACGGCCTGGGAGGCTCCCCGGCTCAGGGCCTCGATCCCGATCCCGCCGCTCCCCGCGAAGCAGTCCAGAAACGTCGTCTGCGCCACACGGTTCTGTATCATGTTAAACAAAGTCTCTTTTATCCTGTCGGTCGTGGGCCGGGTGTCCAGCCCCTCCACTGTCTTTAATTGAATCCTTCTGGCGCTTCCCGCGATCACTCTCATAATTTCCTCCGTTTGCGCGCCCCGGTGCCCTTTGGGGAACTCCGGGAACTTATGGGCTGGTTTTTATGTTTACCAGTATAATATGATTCCGTTTTATCCACAAGAGATTTCTGGTATATTTTTCTGTACATAATCCAGCAGGGGGCCTTTCCCCTACTGGCCGGGGCGGGGCCGCCCAAGCGGCCTCATTTCCTTTCCGACCCGTGTACAAAAAAAGAAATCCCGCCAGGTCTTTATGACCTGCCGGGACCTCCCTTTTTTCTATTGGCTTTTTACTTGCCAGCCATCTGCTTCTCCTGAGCTTCGATCATCTTCTTGACCATATAGCCGCCCACAGAACCGTTCTGGGCAGATGTCAGGTTGCCGTTGTAGCCGTTGGTCAGCGGTACACCGATCTCACCCGCTACCTCCATCTTGAACTTGTCCATTGCCTCTCTTGCCTCTGGTACGTTAGTTGTGTTTGAAGATTTGCTAGCCATAATAAAACGCCTCCTTGTTTTCTGTGTGTTGGTTAATTGCTACACTCCTATTATGTGCCCACAGAAAAATAATACACTAGAAGGTTCTGCGTAATCTGTCATTTTTTAGCAGTGGTTTTGTTTAGAGATTCAATTTCTCATAGCTCCTCTCCAAATACTCCTCCAGCCGGCGTTTCAGCTCCCTGTGTTCCTCCATGGCCAGATCTTTGTCGCGCTCCAGCAGAGCCGTCACTTCCTCTGACACATTTTTTAAAATATTGGCATCCGTAAAGATATCGGCCAGCTTAAACTCCATATCGCCGCTCTGGCGGATGCCGAAGATATCTCCCGGCCCTCTCAGCTTTAAATCCTCTGAGGCAATGTAAAAGCCGTCATTAGAGCGGTTTAAGATATCCAGCCTCTCCTGGGTGCCCTCCTGGTCCCCGCAGTTAACCATAATGCAGTAAGACTGGTATCTGCCACGCCCAACCCTGCCTCTCAGCTGATGAAGCTGAGCCAGGCCGAACCGCTCCGCGTTCTCGATCATCATCACCGTGGCGTTGGGCACATTGACCCCCACCTCCACAACCGTCGTGGACACCAGAACCTGAATCTTTCCTGCGGCAAAATCCTCCATGATCTGGTTTTTCTCTTTGGGTTTCATCTTGCCGTGGAGATACCGAACCTCCATTCCCGGCAGCTCTGACTTAAGAGTCTCTGTGTAATCCAGCACATTTTCCGCCTCCATCATCTCGCTGGCTTCCACCATGGGGCAGATCACATAGGCCTGCCGCCCCGCTTCGATCTGCTTTCTGATAAAATGGTAGGCGTTTTTCCGGTATCCGGTATCCACCACGCAGTTTTTTATCGGAAGGCGGTTGGAGGGCAGCTCATCGATGACCGAAATATCTAAGTCTCCATATAAAATAATGGCCAGGGTCCGGGGGATGGGGGTGGCGCTCATAACCATCACATGGGGCTCCTCCCCCTTGTTCCCCAGCATCTCCCTCTGGCCCACTCCGAACCGGTGCTGCTCGTCAGTGACCACCAGGGCCAG
This sequence comes from uncultured Hungatella sp., assembly GCA_947066955.1. Taxonomy (GTDB): domain Bacteria; phylum Bacillota; class Clostridia; order Lachnospirales; family Lachnospiraceae; genus UBA3402. The sequence goes on along the minus strand of CAMTAF010000043.1, from coordinate 26,198 downwards.
ATTGTCATAGACCACCTTGTCCTGGATCAGGGCGTGAGTTCCCACGATGATATCCGCCTCATGATTCTGGATCTTTTCACGGGCCAGTCTTTTTTCCTTGGCTGTCATGGAGCCTGTAAGCAGCACAGGGGTTTTGTCAATATCATATGTATGAAACAGCTCCTTCATACTCTCATAGTGCTGTCTGGCCAGAACCTCGGTAGGGGCCATGATGGCTCCCTGAAAACCATTGTAAGCCGCCATGAGGAGGGCCAGGACCGCGATAATGGTCTTTCCCGAACCCACGTCCCCCTGAACCAGGCGGTTCATAATAAGCCCCCCCGCCAGATCCGACTCAACCTCATCCAAAACCTTTTTCTGGGCTTTTGTCAGTTTATAGGGCAGTCTCTCCACCAGCTCCCTGACCTTGTCCGCCTTTTTCATCACATACCGGCTGTGCTGGTCATCCCGCTTCTCCTTGAGCCTCCTCACCGCCAGGACGAAGAAAAAAAATTCGTCAAACACCAGCCGCTTTCTGGCAAAGAGCAGTTCCTGACGGTTCTCCGGGAAATGGATGTGCTGGATGGCATAATTATATTCTGCCAGCTCATACTTCTTCCTGATGGATTCCGGAAGGTACTCCTTCTCCATCTGGCGGCTGTCCAGAGCCTGGGCAACGGCCTTTGTGATGGCTTTGTTCCCCAGCCCCTTTGTCTGGCCGTAGACAGGCTGCATGCTCTCCATCATGGCCCTGTAGCCTTCCCTGGTAAAGATCTCGGGCTGCTCCATGGTCAGGCGGTTGTTTTTCTTTATGACTTTCCCATAAAAAATATGGTAGGTCCCGGCCTGCAGGGTATTCCGCAAAAACGGCATATTGAACCAGGTCAGCTGCAAAGCCCCGGTGCCGTCCCTCACGGAAGCGGTGATCACCTGGGTGCTCTGGAACCTGCGGACAGATGCCGTCTGCTGCAGAATACCTGCTGCCGCTCCTGCCATATCAAGCTTCAGCTCCCCTATGGGGACCGGAGGGCCGTAGGTGTGATAATCTCTGGGATAATAGGCCAGAAGATCCTCCACCGTAAAAACGCCAAGCTTTTCAAACAGCTTTCCCGTCTTGTCTCCGATCCCTTTCAAGGTGCGGATTGATTTTTCCTTATCCATATAAATACTCTTGCTACTCCACGGATATCAAATAGTAATAGATGGGCTGGCCTCCGCTGTGGAGCTCCGTCTCACAGTCCGGGTAGGCCTCCTGGACACTGGCCAGAAGTTTTTCGGCGGTCTCCGGGGCAATGTCGGCGCCGTAGTAGATGGTGATCAGCTCCGACTCCTCATCCACCATAGCGGCCAGAGTATTCATGGCCGTCTCCTTCACGGAGCTTCCCACATAGAGGATGCCCTTGTCCCCAAGCCCCATGATATCGCCCTCCCTGATCTCCTTGTCGTCGATCATGGTGTTGCGCACCGCGTAGGTGATCTGCCCGGTCTTTACCTTGGACATCTCCTCCATCATGGCTGCTTTGTTCTCCTCCGGGCTTAAATCCGGCGCAAAATTGATGATGGCCGTGATCCCCTGGGGAACGGTCTTTGAGGGCACCACTACAATCTTCTTGCCTTTTGCCATGGACGCTGCCTGCTCCGCCGCCAGGATGATATTGCTGTTGTTGGGCAGGATGTACACCGTGTCGGCGTGGACCTGGTCAATGGCGTTGAGCATGTCTTCTGTGCTGGGATTCATGGTCTGGCCGCCTTCTATCAGGTAATCGGTTCCGATCCCCTTGAAGATCTCGCCGAAGCCTTCCCCGATGGACACGGCGATAAAGCCGTAAGGCTGGTTGGGCTCCGGCTCTTCCTGGCTTTCCTCAGCCTTCTCCCCGGCCGCCTTCTTCTCCGCATCCATGATCAGGCGCTCCTGGTGCTCCTCCCGCATATTGTCGATCTTCATGCGGGACAGGGAGCCATAGGTCAGAGCCTTCTGGATGGCAAGGCCGGGGTCGTTGGTGTGGACGTGAACCTTCACCACGCCGTCGTCAGACACCACCACAATGGAATCGCCGATGGATTCCAAATATGCCTTAAAATCCTTCTCTTCCTTATTGCCGTAGGCCTTCTCCACGTTAATGATGAATTCCGTGCAGTAGCCGAAGCGGATATCTGCCTCCTCCACGGCCGAAGCGCCTCCGGAAGCCTTCCCCTCGGAAGTGCCCCCTTCCACGGACAGATCCACCTCCTTGCCCAGAAGCCCGTCAAGGCAGCCTTTCATCACCTGCATCAGGCCCTGTCCGCCGGAGTCCACCACGCCCGCCTGCTTTAATATAGGAAGCATCTCGGGAGTCCGGCTCAGCACATCGTCCCCATGGGCGATGATCTTCTGGGCAAACTCAATAATATCCTCGGTCTCCGTCACCAGCTCCACGGCCTTGTCCGCCATGCCCTTGGCCACGGTGAGGATGGTGCCCTCCTTGGGCTTCATCACTGCCTTGTAGGCGGTCTCAGTGGCCCGGACAAAAGCATTGGCAAGAGTGGTGGTGGTGATCACGTCAACGGTCTTGATCTCCTTAGTAAAACCACGAAACAGCTGGGAGAGAATAACGCCGGAGTTTCCCCTGGCTCCCCTGAGAGAACCTGAGGAAATGGCTTTGGCCAGCTTCTCCATGGTGGGCTCCTCGATGGCTGACACCTCCCTGGCCGCCGACATGATGGTCATGGTCATGTTGGTGCCCGTATCTCCGTCAGGAACCGGAAACACGTTCAGCTCATTAATCCAGTCTTTTTTGGCTTCAAGGCCCTTGGCCCCTGCCAGAAATGCCTTCTGAAGGCCTTTTGCATCAATCGTATTCATACCCACGGGCTGCTCCTCCTTAATCAATCACTCTGACGCCTTCGACATAGATATTGATCTTGTCTACTTCCATCCCGGTGAACTCTTCCACTTTGTACTTCACATTCTCGATCAGATTGTCCGCAACCGCTGAAATACTGATGCCATAGGCCACGATCACATGGAAATCCAGCAGAATATGGTTCTCCCTGATGTCCACATTGATCCCGTGTGTCAGGCTCTCCTTCTTCAAAAGCTTTACCAGTCCATCTTTCATGCTGATAGCCGCCATGCCCACGATGCCGAAACACTCTACGGCCGTAATGCCCGCATAGGTAGCTATGACTTCCGGATTGATCTGGATCTCCCCCAGTCTGTTGCTGATCCGTCCCTTCATGAACGAAAACCTCCTGTCTTTTTCTTATATGATACTTATAATTTCTATTATAGGAAGCAAAAACGGCTTCCTATAATCGGATGGACGGCGCCAAAAACATGCGCCTTTTATGGGAATCAAAAGCGTAATTCCCATAAGCTCTATTCTGTCCAGTCATGATCCCGATATGCCTGCCATAAGCCTTCATGCGCCCGGCCAGCGAGCACACCACCGCCCCATGAAAGGATGGCGGGCGCACTTGGCATACCTGAATTTAGATCGCCTGGCGGCGATGGAACTTTTAAAGTAAACATTCATGGCTTGTCAATAGTATACCACATACAAGATATGGTGTCTATTATAAAGATTTTTTAAATTCCTCTTGCAAAATATGGCACAATCTGTTATGATACATATTGTTGTGGTTTCCGTATATCCGGAACCAAGTTGCTTTTAAGGAGGTGCAAATCATGGCTAAATGTGCAATTTGCGAAAAAGCTGCTCACTTTGGCAACGCGGTGAGCCATTCACATAGAAGATCCAACAAGATGTGGAAAGCTAACGTAAAGTCTGTTAAAGTAAAAGTGAACGGCGGAGCTAAAAAGATGTACGTATGTACTTCTTGCTTGCGTTCCGGCTTGGTCGAGAGAGCTTAATCAAAGGATTTTGGAGACTCCAGGGTATAGGGCCCTGGAGTTTTTTATGCGCATGGGGCGGAAGGTAAATATGGCCGCGTGCGCGGCCCCGCCCCAGCGCGGCGAGTAGAGGCAAAGCCTCCCCTGCTCGATTGCGCACGGGCCCCGAGCGGAATTTTGCCAGCAAAAGCTGGCCAAGGCCCGGCGAGGCGGGCAGGGGGAAACACCTCCCCTGCTCGATTTACACAAACTATCTTACACTACCTTTATGAGTATTGCCATGTTCCCTTAACTTCCACAACATGATTTCCATCTAATTGTAACCAAATCGCAATATTATTAAACCAGTAAATCATAGTGTCAATATGTTCTTTAAGATTATCTATGGTTTCTCCAATGCTGGCTATTTTTGTACTATCATCAATAATCACCGTGACATTCTCTTTAATAGAAACAAAAGTAATTGTATCTGCTTCATAGTCCGCATTAGGATTGTAAATTCCGTCACAATAAGTTCCTTCAATATAAAGGGCGCCGTCCTTCATATAGTATTGATCAACCCATAGATACTCCTCGCCTTTTAGCTGATAATCACCTTTATAATCCAAATACTGGTTTGCGGTTTGAGTTCCTCTGGTTTTCACAATCTGATTTACCACCCACTCGCCATTGTCATTAACTTCGTAACCGTCCGGGGTTATGGCATCGGTAAGCATCCATCCATTTTCATCAAAATAGTAGCATTTTTCTACATTGCCATCACCAATCCAATGCCAACCATTCTTTGCGTATGTATTGTCGCCATTATCGTACCACCATCTGTCCTTATTCACTCCCTCTCCAGTCCTCCATATTCCCGCAAACACCGTTAGGGACATTGGTATCGATAATATCATAGATATAATAATTGCTTTTATAAATCTCATCTGTATATACTCGCCTCCAATCTTAGCCATTCGGGTGATTGTTGATTTGCCGCTTCCATTTGGACCGGCAAATACAATGACTTCGGGAAGCCTTATCACATTATTTTCCGACATACTCGCGCCTCCCGTCCGGATATTCAAGGTATGCCTTCTGAGTTTTATCGTCATATCCTGCAATGCTGCCAAAGCTGATATCCGACAAGATTGATGTTTTCATTGCTTATACATTGCTTATATGATACAATTGTACTACAAATCTATTGGAGGTACAATATGGCTACATTACAAATACGCATTGATGATACAGTTAAAAAGCAGGCGGATTCACTATTTTCCAGTTTAGGGTTAGACACATCGACAGCGATCCGTATTTTTTTGAATGCCTCTATTGAAAACGCAGGTATCCCCTTTTCCGTGCAGCATAAGGCGATCCCCTACCAGTTTCAAGATGCCGTATATGATAGCCGGTTTCGAAGGGATCTTAATGGTCCTTTTGACAGCGCAGAAGATGCCGTTGCTTCCATGCTGGAGGATTGATCTATGTATAAGATCGTTTACACGAACCGCATGAAAAAAGATGATATCCTTATCCTTTCAGCCACTGCGACCAGCAGTCATGCGGACTTGTTTGGAAAATAAAAATCCCTAATATCGCTATTTAGATTTTTAATGATACCTACACCGCCCGGCTGCGCCGGGAACTATCGGGCATTCTCTGATTATTTTCAATTTTTCCAATCGCCATAGTGGCAAGGGTCCTTCGAAACTTATTGTTGATAATTCTCTGTTTCATACCGATGTTCATTGGAATATTTCATGTCACAAGCAGCCTCTCTTTCATAATCGTATTATAAAAAGCACTGTTCTTGTTGATTTCGTTTATTTCAAACACATCAACTTCTTTTTTCAAAACCATACGCAACTCTTCGGCAAGGGAAAAAATCATAGTAAGCTTAAAATTTTCTCCGCCAAGCACAAGAAAATCAAGGTCGCTGCTTTCATCCGCATCACCTCTTGCATAAGAGCCAAATAAGTATACTTCCTTTACCCTGTACTTTTCAGCGATTGGTTTAACAAGAACTTCAATATCCTTGATTGTGAATATTTTATTGTTCATTTTATTAATTCTTTTCTAACTTACTATTGCGGGTAAACGATAAGACCACATGCTTATATTCTGCTGCGTCCATGTTTGAGCGCAATTTATCCGCCGCCTGCCATAACTTTTCTTCAAATCCAATATTGGTAGTTCCTACTGCCATAGTTTTTCTCTCCATGTCTATCTTACTTTTTCATTTTATAGCAAACGACAAAAGTACTTGCCGTTTCCTATATATTTCGAAATAAACCGATTGTATTTCTTTTTTATCTTCAATTATTTCTGATGCTACAGCATAGAACATTTCCTTATTGCCACGCTACATTTTTTCTAATTCGGATATCACACTGATATCTACGTCATTGTCTTTGCAAAATTCTATCAAACATACGATCGCTAATTTTTTAGGAATTCTATGCCCGTTTTCCCACCTGTTGATTGTTGAAAAACTTACGTTCAGCTCATGAGCCAATTGCTCCTGTGTAATCCCTAATTGTTTTCTAATGAGCTTAATGATTTCACTAAATGTCATATGCCTGTACCTCCACACATAAAATATAGCATATGCTATAGCACAAGGCAAGACTTATCGCAATGGTTTTTAGGAGCCTATGCAATCAAGTAGGGGAGGCGTTTCCCCCTACTGGCTGCGCTGGGGCGGGGCCGCGCAAGCGGCCACATTTCCTTTCCACCCCATGCGCATAAAAAAAGCCGGAATGCCCAATCCAGACATTTCCGGCAATTTTTTCATTTCCTGTTACATTACTGTCCTAAAGCATGATCGGCAGCGCACTCTCCGGCAATCCGCCCTGAAATATAGGCAAATCCCAAAGTTCCGCCTTCGAACATTACATAGCTGTTGCCATACATTCCGCCTGCATCCGCTCCTACCGCATAAAGGTTGGCAACCGGAACATTCTGCTCATCCACAGCCTGCATATTTTCATTGATTTTGACACCGCCCAAGGTGCCCAGACACCGAAGAGCCGTCTCTACAACATAGTAAGGACCTTCATCTACGGCATACAAAAACTTGGCATCCTTGTGATACTGGGTATCATTGCTGTTCTCACACAGCTGATTGTATGTATTAACGGTTTCCACAAGGTTATCCATTCCAACGATCTTGGCCAGTTCCTCAATGGAGTCCGCCTTGTAAGCTACCCCTGCTGTTACAGCCTCCTCCAGAGTCTCCGTATAATCTCTTGGTGTCCTTAAGTTTTCGGTGCTGGCATCCAGATCCACGGTTCTTCCGTTCTCTACATAGCTGACTCCCTGTCCGTAAAAATGGGCCCATCTGTCCACAAATACTTCTGCCAGGCCTTTCTCGGCTATCTCATCGACGACCCCCTGGTCCAGGACAATATACATTTTTGCATCCGGCAAATTGTACATCATGGTTCCCAGCGCCGCGCTTTCATAGGCTTCCTCCTCGTTGCCGAACCGGTTGCCGTACTTGTCTACAAACAGAAGAGGATTTCTCACCAGCTCGGTCAGCCTTCCTGTACCGTTTGGCATCTCCTTAGTCTTAGCGGAATCATACTTCATTCCAAACCACTGAGCCACATTGCTTCCGTGTTCGGCAGCTCCCGCGGACCAGGCCATCTTAAGGCCGTCTCCGGTGGCGGTTCCCACAAGACCCGTTCCTGCCTTTTCACCGAAATATTCGGCCATCATCTCTTTGTTTCCGCCAAAACCGCCGGTTGCAAGAATCACAGAGCCGGCATGAATGTTTAATGTGGTTCCGTCCGCTTTTTTCGCCTTTACTCCGGCAACCTTTCCCTCTGCGTCGAAGATCAGTTCCTCTCCCGGAGTCTCGTAAAGTACCTGGCCTCCCAGCTCCTCAATCCTCTCGTGAAGCGTCTGGATTGCCGCGCTTCCGCCGTCTGTATAGCCATGAGCCGTTGTGGGCATCCCTTTGTGATTGTACTGGGCCCCGTAGCCTGCATCCAAAAGCGTCAGCCTTACCCCGTTATCCATAAGCCATTCCACTGTGGCAGAGGACTCAGAGATTACCTTTGTCACCAGAGCCGCATTGGCATTGTAATTGGAATCCGTGATGTATTGGTCGTACAGCCATTCCGTATCTACTTCTTTTCCTGCCTCTTTCTGGAGGGAACTGTGGTCTGCGAACATAACGCCTGCCATGGTCCCTGCTCCGGATACGCCGGCGGCCTTCTCCAGAAGAACTACCTTTGCCCCTTTGCCGGCAGCCGCCAATGCCGCGCCGGAACCGGAAGCGCCTCCGCCTACTACCACAACATCAACCGTCATTTCCTCCACTGCCGTATTTACTTCGGCCACCTTGGTCTTTAAGCCTTCCGCATCTCCTCCTGCCTGGTTCACACAGTCTGCCACTGCCTCCAGAATGGCATTGGAAGTGTTTGTTGCCCCTGAAACAGCATCTACATTCAAGGTCTGGCCTTCCACAATCCTCTCGGGAATTTTCTCAATAGCCGGGTCTGACAGGCCCGCGGTCTCCTGATGCTCTGTCACGGTTACCTTTACAATGGCATCTTCTGAAAATTCCACTTCCACCTTTACATCTCCGTTATTTCCTTTTGCCTGGGCGCTGTAAGTCCCCGCCTGATACCCGGCATTGGCAGAAATATTCTGTGACTCACCGGAAGTTTGAGCCTCTGTTTGAGTCTCTGTTTGAGCCTCTGTCTCCGCTGCGGTCTGAGAAACGCTTTCCGTCGCTCCTGTTTCCGTTCCCTGCGGGGAACCGGATTGACAGCCCGCCAGAACCATAGTCACTGCCAGCATGGTACACCACAAATTTCTTTTTCTCATAGTAACCTCTCCTTGTCATTTTATTAACAAAAAGAGTATAAACCCTGACCTAAGGGCAAAGTCAACCTAAAATCGGCACACAAAACAAAAAATGTTTTTCCCGATTATCTCCGGAAAAAGAATCTACACTTCCAATTACATAGCCGGAAGACACAGGAGAAAGCCCTTTCTCCTTCATTTCCTTTTTTATCTCCCTCCAGATGTATGGGACATCCTGCCCGCCTTTTCGTGTCCTCTCTTTCCTGCCAGAGATAACAGCAGGATAATAATAGCATGGCCCTGCTGGAATCTTTACCATAGGGGGTTCAAAATCTATTTCAAGTATTTTGGCATAACGAGGCTCAATCGCCATTCCCCATATATTATCTTCACTATGCTCCGGTTCTTCTGGAAGCGGCATCAATTTTACGGAACAGGGCAGCGCATCCATCATTTTCCTGACTATGAGAAGGGACTTTGGATCTTTGACAAATTCCGTATTTTTTACATGTTTGATAAACCACCATTCTCTCCCCTGGCCGGCAAATCCCCTGTTAGCACTTTCTTTAAACCATGTCAGTTCCTGCTCCACCTCTTTGATCCGTTTTGCGGCCAGTTGTAAATGCCTTGCCTCTTTTTCCAGTTTCTCAGACTGTTTTTGGAACATCTCCATAATCTCATCTATGGAGCTTTCACTTAACATCCGAGAAGTCTCTTTTACAGAAAACTCCATATTGCTGAAACGTTTTGAAGCCAAAATACGCTCCGCATCCCGAAAATTGTAGCTTCTGTATCCGTTGGTTTCATCTACCGAGGGCTCCACAATTTTAAACTTCTCATAATATCTCAGGGTTTTTTCCGTTACACCTACATTCTTGGCAAATTCTCTTATTTTGTATGCTTTCATGAGAATTTTTTTCTCTCTTCCTTCCCATCTTTTTCATATCCGCTCTGTTTAAACCACCTGTACGGTTTAGGTATCGGCACGCGCCGCTTACGCGGCACCTGCCAATTCGTCGGAAGGCATCCTAAAAATGCTGCGCATTTGCCTTCCTCCTACTAAAACATAGCACATGCTATAGCATAAGGCAAGGTTTCTTTAAACAAAAAAATATCGGGAAAAACGTGCCAACAGCACGTTTTTCCCGATTCTAACATCCGCAAAATAAATGATATCCTGTCACCAAAAGCCCGACGATGAAGATCAAAAGGCCCAGAGTTGTGGGGATCAGCACTTTCACAGCCATGCCTGCCCCGATGCAAAACAGGATCAGGCCCCAAATTCGTCTCATAGAAATCCCTCCCCGCATAAGCCGCCGTAACCGGCTGTACTTGCTTGCCATATCTTATCCTATGCAGGCGGGCCTGTCCCTATTCCTGGACCTGCCGGCTATCCGGCAGATTTCCCGCAGAGATGCCCTGAGCCCCTGGACGTCACTGTTCCGCCTCTTCCTCCCCTGCCGCCATCTCCCTGGCCGTCCTCACCGCATCCTCGGAAAAATCCTCGTCAATGTTCACCTTGCCTCCTGTAAACCGGTTCACAAGATCCGGCACCATGTCCAGCATCTTGTTCACCGTATTCTGGTTCTTGATGTTCACCAGGCGGGTACACCCGTTCTGGATCACTAAAACCGCGCTGGGGCTCAGCTTGGCGCTCATGCCGCCGGCTCCTCTGTTCTTGGCATTTTCCGCAAAGGATCCTGCCGCCATGCCGCAGGTCACATCCATCAGAGGGAGGATGATGGCATCGTCCACGCGGACCGCATCCCCCACCACGGTTTTTGTCGCCACCAGATGATCCATCCCCTGAAACAGCGCCTCCACTGCCGATGAAAACTGACTGCCGCTTCCTGTCTTATTGTCTGCCATCTTTATTTACCTCCACTCCTTAAGAATCTCCTTATAAGCCTTCTGAAATTTTTGTTTAAGAACACCCGAACCGCCGCGGCTAAGAGGGTTCCCAGCCTGGCGCGGCCCTTTATGCTTCCATCCACTTCCAGGATCTTCTGGTCAAACACCGGAACGATCTGGATCTTGTCCCCATACCACGCGTACAGGATGCTAAGGCCTGACAGGACCTTTCCCGTGGTGGCCGGATCGTCAAAACCGAACACTGCCTGTCCCTGGACCTTTGTGGGGAGCAGATGGCGGATCAGCTTCTTTGCCTGAAAAAGAAGCAGCTTTGCGGTCTTCTGGTTCTCTGGATCTTTGACAAATGCGCTGACCTTTTCTTTATACTCCCACAGTTGATCCCAATTTTCCTTTAGGGAGTCGAAAGTCTGCCGAAATCTTCCAAAGCCGCCGGATGTCTCGGAACTCTCTCCCGGATCTCCCGTCCAGTCCTTCCAAGGTTCAGAAGAACCGCAGTCTGGCTGTCGTTCCGCCCGGCTCTGTCTGCCTTTCCTGTTTCTGCTATCTGGCTTCTGCCGTCTCCTCGCTTGTCTGGAAACTTCCTTCCGCTGCCTGGTTTCCTCTCCGACTTCCGGCTTTCTCGTGGGTCCGGTCTCTCCAGCTCCTTCTTCCGGTCTATGACCTTTGCTTTTTTCCAACTGCCGCTCTTTTGATTCCCTCCGGCTCTTTGCCTCCGCCCGACTATCCCCTTCCTCCCGCTCCGCCTCGGGATCTTCCCATCCGTCTTCCGGTTCTTCTTCCGGCTTTTCTTCCCATCCGCCTCCCTGAAACAGCCTCCTTCCCAGAAGCTTTACGGCAATGTCTGGCTTGTCCTCATATGTAACCGTCACCGACACCCCATGGAGGAACCAGGTGATTTTCGCCTTTGCCCGGAGGCGCTCATGGAAAGAGCCTGACAGGCTATACCTGACAGGTACTAGGAGGATTATGAGAAGGATGAGGGTTATAAGGCCCAAAAGAGCCAGAATCACCCATCCCAGAATTTTTAATATTGTCAATAGAATCGGGAGCATCCTCTCACACCTTACTTCCCCGTCCTGTCAGAAATTCTTCCAAACAGAAACCGCCTGTTTTTTCATACATCTCAGTTACTATGGTCCCCGCAAGCAGAAGGGCATCCTGATACCCCTGGGCGATCCCCAGAATCTTAAACTCCTGCTCACGGTACGCTCCGAACAGCAGCATGTACGCAGGATAGATGTCAAGGATATTATTCCCATTTGACGCAGGTGTAATCACAAAGACTCCTGGCCTGTACTTTTTTTCCCTGATGCTCCTGATAATGGAAAACTGGTGTCTTCTGGCCTTTTCTCCTACGTACAGATGCCTATACCATAACATCTACTCCATCAGCTCCTGCTCTAATAATTCCAGACATCCTTCCCGCTCCGCATAGTCTGTACAGCTCTCCAGGCTTGAGCGGATATAATCCCTGAACTCCCAACCGTCCTTAATATAAGGCAGATAGGACAAAACCACTCCCATTATAGACCGGACCACTATCTTGGGCACGGAGGAAAAAAGCCTGTCCAGCTCCCCGCAAAAATCCTCAGCCTGCTGCTGCAGCCAAGCTCTGTCCGCCCTCTCCCCAGAAGCTTTCATCTCCTCCAGGGACGCAAAAATGCTTCCTGATACCAGCTTTTCCAGCTTCTTAAGCTCACAGTCAGAGCTGTATTCCGGAACTCCTGCCATAACCACATCTTCCACAGCCTCCTGGATTCCTTCCATCCGCTCCAGAATCTGCCCCTCTTCCTTATAGGACAGTTCCTCACCTGTCTCCACAGCCTTTTGCAGTTTTCCGATTCCCTGCCAAAAGGCCTGATCTTCCATAGCATCTGTCATCTTCTTATCTTTTGTCAGATAAAGAATATACAGATCATTGACCATCTCCTGAACAGACTGGTAAAAGTCCACTTTTGTCTCAAGAAGGTCTGTGCCCTGAGTCAGGGCAGTCCGACACTTTTCATATCCGTCCTCATCCAGATTCTTGTAGTCTGCCTGCTTAAGAACCTCTAAGTTCCCGTACAGCTCCCCTTCGCTGTCCATGCCATCCGGAAACTGTGCCATGGCGGAGAGTTTTATTCTATACAGAAAAATTTCTATCTCCTCTTTCAAAATTCCTGTATATATGGTGAGCCTCTCCGAGATCATGCTGTAAAATTTCTTTCTGGTAAAACGCGCGGGCAGGCAGGCGATCATGCTTCTCAGACGAGCATCACAGCCTATTGCAGAATCCGCCCACACCAGATTTTCTATCACGGCATCAGCCATCTCCTCCGGGGTATACTCGGAAGGCGGCAACGTGACAAAACGCCTCTCCACCCTGGCCAGCACATACCTGTAGATCTGAAAGCAGTCGGTGTAGGAGGCCATGATCTCTGCCGTTGCGTTGATTTTATTTCTCAGAGCCTCTACCTCCTCCAGATTCCCTTCGCCCTGGATAAATCTCTTTAAAAGGCAGACAAACTCCTGCCTGATCTCATTCTCTCTCTCTGAAAGCTCCGGGCTCTCCAGCATATTTTCATAATAAAGCGCGCTGTGCAGCACCAGCCTTGAAAAGGCGTACCGATAGGCTGCTGATATGTATTTTTTTGTCTTTCGATCTTCCACTTAAGCTTCTCCTCATTCCCGGCTCTCCAGAACCATCCGCCTCACCAGGTCCAGGGCTCTCACCACGGACTGTTCCCGAATCTTGTTCCGGTTTCCCTTAAATTGATACTTCTCCACAGTCACCTTGTCGCCCATGCAGCAAGCCATGTACACCAGACCCACAGGCTTCTCCTCGGTTCCTCCGTCAGGCCCCGCCAGGCCTGTTACAGCAACGCACAGATCCGAGTCTGTGGCAAATGCCCCGCCTACCGCCATCTCCCTGGCGGTCTCCTTGCTGACTGCGCCGTACTTCTTGATGGTGCTCTTGCTCACATCCAGGTGTCTTCTCTTGGCCTTATTGGAGTAAGTGACAAATCCCTCCCTGAAGACCTCAGAGGAGCCAGGCACGTTGACAATCCGCCCCGCCACCAGTCCGCCGGTGCAGGACTCGGCAGTAGCCACGGTCAGCTCATATTTCTTCAGGAGGCGGACAACCGCCATCTCCAAGGTCTCCTCCTCCCTGGTGGAATACACCGCCGTTCCCAGACGCTTTTTGATCTCCTTGACCACTGGCCTGATGAGCTTGTCCGCAACCTCCTTTGTGGGAGCGCTGGCAGTGACCCTCACATGGACCTCCCCTGTCTTGGCGTAGGTGGCAATGGTGGGATTGGTCTGCCTGTCGATGAGATCCAGCAGCCGATCCTCCACCTGGCTCTCCCCCACTCCGCAGATCTTCACCATCTGGGACACAATCAGTTCCGGCCTCAGCTTCTGGAGATAGGGCTTCACCTGTCCCTCAAACAGGGGGATCAGCTCATTTGGCGGTCCGGGCAGAAGGATAGCCCGCTTTTCGCCCTTCTCCAGAATCAGCCCCGGCGCGGTGCCGTTGTCATTGTCCAGGACCAGAGCGCCCTCCGGGACAACAGCCTGTTTCCAGTTGTTGGCCGGTATCTCTTTGTAGATGCTGTTCTTAAAAAACTCCCGGATCCTGTCCTTGGTATGGCTGTCCTCCACAAGGGGAAATCCCATAACCTCAGCGCAGGTCTCTTTCGTCAGATCATCCTCCGTGGGGCCCAAGCCTCCGGTGAGGATGAGGATGTCCGCCCGCCCCAGTCCGGTCCGGATGGCGTCGGAAAGCCTCTCTTTATTGTCCCCCACCACGGTCTGATTGTACATGGAAAGCCCTAAGAGGGCGCACTGCTCCGCCAAAAACTGAGCGTTTGTGTTCACGATGCTGCCCATCAGCAGCTCCGTGCCCACGGAAATCACTTCTACCGTCATCTCTACATACTCCCTTCTGTGAGTACCTTGTGGTTCTTTATCAGGTAATCAACCAGAGAAACCACTGTCAGAATCAGGGCGATCCACACGCACACCTCGGTCACCAATGCCAATGCCGGGATGTTGACGATCTTAAGGATCACAGCGATCATCTGAAAGGTTGTCTTAAATTTTCCCCAGTAGCTGGCAGCGATCACTACCCCGTTGTCTGAGGCCACCAGCCTGAAACCGCTGATGATAAATTCCCGGCTGATGATGATGATCACCATCCAGGCCGGAAGCTGCCCAAGCTGGATCAGACAGATCAGGGCCGAGCACACCAGCAGCTTGTCCGCCAGGGGATCCATGAATTTTCCGAAATTCGTCACAAGATTATATTTTCTGGCGATCTTTCCATCCAGAAGGTCCGTCAGGCTGGCGACCACGAAGATTGCTGCCGCCGCCCACCTCATGGCCTGGCTGCCGCCGCCCTCCCACATCAGCGCCGCTACAAAAAACGGAATCATCAGCACTCTCAGTACTGTCAGTTTATTGGGCAGATTCATTGTACATCTCTCCTATCAAATCATATTCCATGGCCCCTGTTACTTTTACCCGGACAAAGTCTCCTGACATCAGCTCTTCCTCTGTATTCAGAAAGATCAGCCCGTCCACGCCTGGGGCATCCATGTAGGTGCGCCCCACGTAAGCGTTCTCATCCGCCACCTTGCCCTCAATCATCACTTCCAGGACCCGTCCTACCATTGCCTCAGACTTTTCAAACGCGATCTCCTGCTGCAGCTCCATGATCTCGTCGCGGCGCTCCTCCTTGATCTCCTCAGGGATCTGGTCTTCATACCCGGCAGCCGGCGTGTCCTCCTCCTGGGAGTAGGCGAACACCCCAAGACGCTCAAACTCCATCTCATCCACAAACTCCATAAGCGTCTCGTGGTCCTCCTCTGTCTCCCCTGGAAACCCGGATATCAGGGTGGTCCTCAGGGCGATATCGGGGATCCGGCTGCGCAGGTTCCCGATGAGCTCCTTCAGCTGCTGCCGGCTGGTCCGCCTTCCCATGCGTTTTAGGATCTGGTCGCTGGCGTGCTGGATAGGGATATCCAGATAGTGGCAGATCTTCTCCTCCTCCGCTATGGTGCCGATCAGCTCCTGGGTCAGCTCCTCCGGATAACAGTACTGGAGCCTGATCCACTGGATGCCGGAAATCCTGCACAGTTTCCTCAAAAGCTCCGGGAGGGCTTTCTTCCCATATAAATCCACACCGTAAAGCGTGGTCTCCTGGGCCACCAGGATCAGCTCCTTCACTCCGGCCTGAGCCAGCTCCCGGGCCTCCTCCACAAGGCGCTCCATGGGAACGCTGCGGTAAGGGCCTCTGAGGCTTGGGATAATGCAGTAAGTGCAGTGCTTGTCACAGCCCTCCGCGATCTTTAAAAAGGCATAGTAACCGCCCGTGGTGATCACTCTCTTTGTGTCCGTCCTGGGCAGACGGTCCAGCTCCTTAAAACACAGCTCCTGCTTCCCCTCCAATACCTGGGAGAGGATTGGGCTGATCTCGTCCCAGGCGGCGGTTCCCAGGCAGGCATCCACCTCCGGGATCTCCTCAATAATCTCCTCCCGGTATCTCTGGGCAAGACAGCCTGTCACGATCAGGGCCCGGCACCGCCCCTCCTTCTTAAGCTCTGCCATCTCCAGAATGGTGTTGACGCTCTCCTCCTTGGCGTCATTGATGAAACAGCAGGTGTTGATCAGGATGACCTCTGCCTCTGTCTCATCATCTGTAAATTCATATCCCTTGCTTTTCAACTGGCCCAGCATCATCTCGGTGTCCACCAGATTCTTATCGCAGCCAAGGGAAACACAAAATATCTTCATCTGCTCACCCGCTCACTGTGTGCATTTCCTTTCCGCCCCGTGTGCATAAAAGCCATCTCCTTGATGATGAGACGGCTTCTTCTCCTTAAAGTTTTTCTTCCGGCGCATCCTCCAAGGCGGTCTCCTCCTGGGGATCCCCGGCTTCGGAGCTTTCTCCCTCTGATTCTTCTTCATTTGCCTCGTCTTCGCTGAGGATCTTTACCTTGGACTGATACAATTCCTCCACTGCGATGGACAGGGGTTTTTTGCCCTTGGTGGCGATCAGGGGATCCTCCCCCGCGATCAGCTGCCTGGCCCTCTTGGCCGTAGCGATGACAATGGAATAACGGCTCTGAACCACAGGCTCCTCTCCCGGCTCCACACCGCTGTTTACTGCGTTGATCAGATCTGTGTATGACGGATGTAACATGTTGGATCCCTCTCTTTCTATAATCTCTATATAGCTTTTAACTCTGACTTCATCTGCTCGATAAAGTCAAGGTTGCTGCTGACCCTGCGGTGCTGGGCCTGAATCAGCTGGTGCATGGCCTCCACGCAGGTTTCCACTTTGTCGTTGATCAAGATATAATCATAGGATGTCATCCCTTCCGCCTCCTGGGCAGCCCTGTGGAGACGCTGGTCGATGACCTCCAGAGTTTCCGTTCCTCTGCCCACAAGCCTGCGCTTCAGCTCATCGGCGCTGGGGGGCATAACAAACAGCAGCAGGGCATCGGGAAACTTCTCCTTAATCTTAAGCGCCCCCTGGATCTCAATCTCCAGGATCACATCCTTGCCATCCGCCATCTGCTGGAACACATACTGCCTGGGAGTGCCATAGTAATTATCTACGTACCGGGCATGCTCGATCAGCTGCCCCTCCCGGATCATCTCCTCAAATTTCTCCCTGGTGACAAAAAAGTACTCTCTCCCATCCGCTTCCCCCTCTCTGGGGGCTCTCGTGGTGGCGGAAACGGATAAGGCATAATTGTGGTGTCTCTCCAGCATGGCCTTGATCAGCGTCCCTTTCCCTGCTCCGGAAAAACCGGACACCACTACCAGGATTCCCTGTTCACTCATATTGGTCAACTCCTCTGGTTTTATTCTATATTCTGTATCTGTTCCCTGACTTTCTCGATCTCTGTCTTTAAAGCAATCGCCTTGTCGGAGACCTCCATATCATTGGCTTTGGACAGGATGGTGTTGGCTTCGCGGTTCATCTCCTGGGCAATGAAATCCAGTTTTCTGCCCACAGGCCCTCCTGCCGTCAGCTCATCCCTTGTGTGCTTGATATGGCTCTTGAGACGGACTGTCTCCTCGTCCACACAGACTTTATCCGCAAAGATGGTGACTTCCGTGGCAATGCGGCCTTCGTCGATGGCCGTGGCGCCCAAAAGCTCCTTCACCTTGTCCTCAAGTCTGGCCCGGTACTCTGCCACAATGCCCGGGGACCGCCGCTCCACATATTCCACCAGCTCTGTCATGTAGTCCAGCTTGACAAGAAGATCCTCCTTCAGACGCTCCCCCTCCCGGGTGCGGCTGTCCACAAACTGGCAGGCAGCCTCCTCCATGGCCTGGGACAGGATCTTCCATACGGCATCCTCGTCCTCCGGAGCCTGCTCCATGGTCAGAACCTCCGGCATTCTGCCCAGGAGGCCGGCAGTCACATCGTCCTCTATGGAAAATTCTTCACTCATCTTCCTGAAATACTGTACATACTCTGCTGCCAGTGCCCCGTTATACTTCAGACAAAGCTTTTTCTCTGTATAATCTTCATAACTGATGAACACATCTACTTTGCCCCGCTGAATGTAATCCTTCAGCATCGTCCGGATCGCCGACTCAAAATAATTAAATCTCTTGGGCATCTTGATGCTAAGATCCAGATAGCGGTGGTTCACCGCCTTCATCTCCACGGAGATCTTGTACTGGTCTGTTGCCTTCTCACATCTTCCGAACCCCGTCATGCTCCTTATCATCGGTAAACCAGCCTCTCTTTCGTCATAGATACACTCCATTATAAGTCAAATGGAAAAACAAGTCAACGCTGCTTGTAAATTTTATAGGACTCTTATATAATAGCGGTGTAACAGTTCACGGGGCAGGGAAAAGCGGAGACCTGATGCTCCCTGTCATCCGGGGGATGTTCCTAAACAATAATGTAAAAGGAGTACGATTATGGCATTTGACGGAATCGTGATCGCAAATCTCACCAGAGATCTCAGAACAAAGCTTGAGGGCGGCAAGATCAACAAGATCGCCCAGCCTGAGAAGGACGAGCTTTTGTTTACCATAAAAAATAATAAGGAGACTATGCGTCTGCTCATCTCGGCCAGCGCCAGCCTTCCCCTGATCTATTTTACTGAAAAAAATAAGACAAGCCCTCTCACTGCCCCGAATTTCTGCATGCTGCTGCGCAAGCATATCGGAACCGGGCGAATCCTCAAGGTAACCCAGCCGGGGCTGGAGAGGATCATTGAATTTGAGATCGAGCACCTTGACGAGATGGGGGATCTGTGCAAGAAAAGATTGATCGTGGAGCTCATGGGCAAGCACAGCAACATCATCTTCTGCCGGGAGGACGGCCTGATCCTGGACAGCATCAAGCACGTGTCCTCCCAGATGAGCTCTGTCAGGGAGGTGCTGCCGGGAAGGACTTACTTTATCCCCCAGACCACGGAGAAGGGGGATCCCCTGAGCATTTCCTTTGAAGAATTTTCCCGTCTCATGGGCTCCGCCCCCGCGCCTGTGAGGAAGGCCCTGTACCTCAAGCTCACAGGCATCAGCCCGGTTATGGGGGAAGAACTGTGCTGCCTGTCCTCCATTGACGGCGATCACTCTGCCAATGAGCTGTCGGAGACAGAGCTGATCCACCTCCACCGCACCCTGTCTCTGATGATGGAGGACGTGTCTTTGGGAAACTTTTCGCCCAATATCGTCTACCGTATGGGCGAGCCTGTGGAGTTCGCCTCCCTGCCCCTCACCTGTTTTGAGGGAAACGGCTATGAAGCCCGATCCTTTGACAGCATAAGCCTTCTCCTGGAAAGCTATTACTCGGAGAAAAACACCCTGACCCGGATCAAACAGAAATCCGCGGACCTGCGGCGCATCGTTCAGACGGCACTGGAGCGGAACTACAAAAAATATGACCTCCAGCTAAAGCAGCTGAAAGATACGGAAAAACGGGACAAGTACAAGGTCTACGGAGAACTTTTGAACACCTACGGCTACGAACTCACAGGCGGTGAAAAGCAGCTGGTCTGCTTAAACTACTACTCAGGCCAGGAGATCTCCATCCCCTTAGATCCCCAGCTGACCGCCAGGGAGAACTCTCAGAAATTCTTTGACAAATACAATAAATTAAAGCGCACTTTCGAGGCCCTGACGGACTTAACCCAGGAGACCAGGCGCGAGATCGATCATCTGGAGTCCATCAGCACAGCCCTGGACATTGCCCTGATGGAGGAGGATCTTGTACAGATCAAGGAGGAACTGACGGAATACGGCTACATCAAGCGCCATTATGTCAAAGGAAAAAAGCCCCGGAACACCAGCAAGCCTTTCCACTATGTGTCCTCGGATGGATTTCACATCTATGTAGGGAAAAATAATTACCAGAATGAAGAACTGACCTTCAAGGTTGCCACGGGAAATGACTGGTGGTTCCACGCCAAGGGAATCCCCGGTTCCCATGTCATCGTAAAATGTGAGGGAAAGGAACTCCCCGACCGGGTCTTTGAGGAGGCCGGTGCCCTGGCTGCCTACTACTCCAAAGGCCGTAATAACGACAAGGTGGAGATTGACTATATCCAAAGAAAGCATGTCAAAAAGGCGGCAGGCGGAGCTCCCGGGTTCGTGATCTACCACACCAACTACTCTCTCCTGGCTGACCCGAAAAAGATTCCCCAGCTGGCCGGGTAATCCTCTTTTTCACGCCTTCACCCGTGCCGGCAGGATTAAGTATTTTCCCCCTTTGACGATATTAATAATATGAAAGGGGGCATTGATATGAGCATCATGATGGTCACTTCCCTGAACGCCTACACTAAAAATATGGAGATGAAGATGAAGTGGCAGAAAAAGCAGGCAGAAAAAGATTACACTGCCCATGAGGCCTCTTCCGCGGACTCTGCTGCCCTCAGACAGCTGGAAGACATCCGGGAGTCCCAGAAAGATAATTCCGCCCAGATGGTTGCCCAGATTGATCTGAAGATGATGTCGGGAAAGAGGCTCA
Organism: uncultured Hungatella sp.; assembly: GCA_947066955.1. Lineage (GTDB taxonomy): Bacteria > Bacillota > Clostridia > Lachnospirales > Lachnospiraceae > UBA3402. Next base: position 5,733 of record CAMTAF010000043.1, on the reverse strand, counting down.
GCGCCCAGGAGATGGAGTACCTAAAAGAGCACGACCCCGAGACCTACAAGAAGGCCAAAGCCATTGAGATGGAGCGGGAGGCCTACGAGCGGGAGCTGAAAAACTGCAAGACCAAGGAAGAGGTGCAGCGGGTCAAGGCCGCCCACGCGGCAGCGGGCTTAGACCAGGTGAACAACATCAAGAATAATCCCAACATCCCAAGCGGCAAAAAGCTGGCCCTGATCAAGCAGGAGCTGGCCAGGTCCACTGCCCTGGAGGATTCCATGAGATCGTTTGTAAAAAGCGGCGATTACAAGAAACTCCCCACAGAGGCAGAGCGCCAGAAGGCGGAGAAGGAGATGGAGGAAGCCAAAAAAGCGGAGATGGGTCTGGATGAGGAAGCCAAAGACCAGACCGTCCAAGAGGCGGAGGAGAACGAAAATGCCGCCCCCGCTGACCCGGACTCCCAGACGCCTGACCAGATAACGGATGAGGCCGGAACGGCTTCCGATGCCGAGATTCGGGAATCCCAAAAGACGGCAGCGCAGCGCCCAAAGACCAGGGCCCAGGCAGAGGTGACCCCGGAGGCCCGCAAGGTCCGCCAAGCCAAAATCAGAGCCGCCTACCAGGCCGGCCAGTTTCAGATCACAGAAAACCAGACTCCTAAGATCGACATCAGGAGATAACTGCCGCGACAGCGGTTTTAAGCGGAGGAATTTTACAGATGTTTTTTTCTCCAGAAGTAAACCGCTGTCGCACCGACCATGAAAACCGTCATCCCATAAAGCCACACCGGCTGCCCTATCTTTCCGGCGATAAAAACACTGGTAGGGCCATCTGCGCCGCCGATATAGGAAATAGATATCCCTGACCGCAGATAGTGCCCTGCTAAAAATCCCAGAGAACCTATCCCGCACAGGACAGTTACCGCCACAAGCCCCATGCCTTTTGGATCATTTCCCTTGAAACTCTCCCTGTCACACTGCTCTAAGATCTCTTTCGCGGTCTTCTCCAAATCCCCGATCTTCTCCACTGCTTCCTCCTCTGTCATCCCGTTTTCCATCATATCGGTTAAGATCTCGTCAAAATATTCCAGCTGCCTTGTCCGCTCATGGTTTTTCAGTTTTCTCAGTTTCTTTCCCAGCTTTTTTAAATATTCCTCTTTTTTCACTGTTGTCTTCTCTCCTTTTTTCGGAAACAGCACGCGCCGCTTTGCGTCACCTGCCGGGTCGTCGGAAGGCATCCTAAAATGCTGCGCATTTGCCTTCCTCCTGTCCTTCTATGTAATTCAGAATCTTTTGAAGCTTCCACTGCTCCTCATTGAACTCTCTCAGGCGCTCTCGTCCTTTGTCTGTGATCTTATAATATTTCCGTATTCGATTGTGATACTCCGCGCTGTAGACCTCTACTTCTCCTCCGGCCTCCAGCCTCCTGAGAATGGGATACAGGGTGGATTCGGATATCTCAATCCATTCTGTGAGATCTTTTATGATCTGATACCCATAAGACTCGGATCTCAGAAGCCTGGCCATGACACAAAGTTCCAACAGCCCCTTTTTTAATTGTGTGTCCAAGTAAATACCTCCTTATGCATTATACTATATTATACATAGTATTATTTGTCAATAAAGAAAAACAGCCTTGGGCAGATTTTCCGCCCCAAGGCTGTCTTGGTTCTCAGACTTATTTCCGACGCAGTTCCGTCTTTCCTCCCATATAAGGCTGCAGCACTTCCGGGATCCTTACGCTTCCGTCTGCCTGGAGATTGTTCTCCAAAAACGCGATAAGCATGCGGGGCGGCGCCACCACCGTGTTGTTCAGGGTGTGGGCAAAATACTTGCCGTTCTCACCGTCCACCCGGATCTTCAATCTCCTGGCCTGGGCGTCTCCTAAGTTGGAGCAGGATCCCACCTCAAAATATTTCTTCTGGCGGGGAGACCACGCCTCCACGTCGCAGGACTTCACCTTGAGATCCGCCAAGTCGCCGGAGCAGCACTCCAGAGTCCTCACCGGGATATCCAGGGAGCGGAACAGATCCACTGTGTTCTTCCACAGCTTGTCATACCACATAGGGGACTCCTCCGGCCTGCAGACCACGATCATCTCCTGCTTCTCAAACTGATGGATCCGGTACACGCCTCTCTCCTCGATGCCGTGCGCCCCCTTCTCCTTCCTGAAGCAGGGAGAATAGCTGGTGAGAGTCTTGGGAAGCTGATCCTCAGGGGTGATGGTGTCAATAAACTTTCCGATCATGGAGTGCTCGCTTGTGCCGATCAGGTACAGATCCTCCCCCTCGATCTTATACATCATGGCATCCATCTCCGCAAAGGACATGACGCCTGTGACCACATTGCTGCGGATCATAAAGGGCGGCACACAGTAGGTAAAGCCCCTGTCGATCATGAAATCCCTGGCATAGGAGATCACCGCGGAGTGGAGCCTGGCGATGTCCCCCATGAGATAGTAAAAACCATTGCCTGCCACTTTTCCCGCCGCATCCAAGTCAATGCCGTCAAAAGCCTTCATGATGTCCGTGTGGTAGGGGATCTCAAAGTCCGGCACCACCGGCTCCCCAAACCTCTCCAGCTCCACATTCTCGCTGTCATCCCTGCCGATGGGCACGCTGGGGTCAATGATGTTGGGGATGGTCATCATGATCTTCAGGATCCTCTCCTCCAGTTCGCTCTCCTGGGCCTCCAGCTCGGCCAGACGGGCAGAATTGGCGGTAACCTGGGCCTTCACTGCCTCCGCCTCTTCCTTCTTCTTCTGGGCCATCAGCTGGCCAATCTCCTTGGACAGCTTGTTCCTGGCAGCCCGGAGGTTGTCCGCCTCCGCCTTGGCGGCCCGGTTCTTTGCGTCCAGTTCAATGACTTCATCTACCAGGGGAAGCTTGGCCTCCTGGAATTTATTCCGGATATTCTGCTTTACGACCTCCGGGTTCTCTCTGACAAATCTGATATCTAACATAGTTTCCTCCTTGTCTAGGTATCGGCACGCGCCGCTTTGCGTCACCTGCCACATCGTCGGAAGGTAATATATAGTGGTATCGCGGTCCGTGTATGATCCTTCTGATTATACATCCGTTTACCTGGAAAGAAAACCCCTTTTTTTAAGTAAAGGGAGGCCTGTATATAGAAGGCCTCCCTTTACGGAACCTCTTTTCTGTGATACCATGTACAAAAAGACCGGAGGTTACCATAAATTGGATTTACAAAAAAAATTTTTAAAATTTGTCCTGCCGTCCATCGCGTCCATGTGGGCCTTTTCCCTCTACACCATGGTGGACGGCATCTTTGTTGCCCGGGGTGTGGGGGAGACGGCCATGGCTGCCGTGAACCTGTCCATGCCCTTCACCTCCCTGATCTTCACCATAGCCATCCTTCTGGCAACCGGCACCTCCACAGTCATCTCCATTGCCCTGGGAAAAGATGATTTAGAGAAAGCCAGGGACTATTTTAATCAAAATCTGGCCGTCACTGCCCTGGTCAGCCTCGCCCTCTCTGTCCTGGCTCTCTTTAACCTGGAAAATACGGCCCGTTTTCTGGGAGCCACACCGGACACCCTGGGCTATGTAAAGGAGTACGTGGCCACCATCGCCGCATTTGCCGTATTTTTTACTATATCCTACAATCTGGAGGTCCAGGTAAAGGCCAACGGCGCTCCCCAGATCAGCACCGTGGGCGTGGTGTCCTGCGCTGTGATGAACATCCTGCTGGATGCCCTCTTTGTCCTGGGTTTCGGCTGGGGCGTGTGGGGAGCGGCCCTGGCCACCGGCCTGGCCCAGGTCACTTCCACCGCAGTGTTCCTGATCTATTTTCTCACCCACACACAGCGGCTCCGGCTGAGACGTTTCCTGCCAGAGATGACCGTGTACAGGCGGATCCTTCCCCTTGGGCTTTCCGAGGGCCTTAACGAGATGTCCAACGGCCTGGTGATCTTTCTGTTCAACCGGACGATCCTCCGGATCATAGGAAGCCGGGGACTGCCCACCTACACCATCATCAGCTATGTCAACACCCTGGTTCTCATGACCATGACCGGCATTGCCCAGGGGATGCAGCCCTTGGTCAGCTTTGCCCTGGGATCCGGAAAAAGGCAGGACTGCCACCGGCTGTTAAAATACAGCATCGCCCTGGTGGCCCTGTCCGGCCTCCTGTTCTTCTCCCTAGGAGAACTTGGGGCCCCCATAGCTGTGGCCGCTTTCCTCTCCCGGGACAGCGCCATCTTTGATTATTCCGTGTCCGCCCTGCGGATGTACGCCTGTTCATTTCTGGTCATAGGTTTTAACGTGATCTTCGCAGGTTTTTTCACCGCCATGGAGCGCCCTCTCCCTGCCTTCACCATCTCCGTCAGCCGGAGCCTGGTGCTGCTGGCAGTAAGCCTTGCCCTCATGCCTCTTCTCTTTGGAGACCGGGGGATCTGGTTCTCCACCCTGGCCTCTGAGCTGGGCTGTCTGGTGCTGACCGCTGCCTGGGCTGTCTCCTATTTCCGCCGCCGCTGAGATTTGGCGTCCAGATCTGCTCTTTCGATCACACCGTGTACCGCAGCCACAGGCCTCCTCCTTCAATCTGCTTTACCTCTTTTAGCCGGAGTGCCACCGGCTTTTGGGAGGAGGCGAAATCAGACCGCTCAAAGGCAGAGGCCGCCGTAGGACTTCCATCCGCTACAGGGGCCATGACAATGCTCACCTCGTCGATCAGCCCTTCCTGCAAAAAGGACCAGTTGACCACGCCGCCCCCCGCGATCATCAGCTTTTCGACAGAAAATTTATCCCTCAGTTTTTCCAGGATCACCCTGCAGTCCAAGGTCTCTTTCCCGGCAAAGATGTAGGAGATGTCAAATCCTCTTAAATATGCCAGATAATCCTCTGACACCTCTTCTGTCAGCACCTCGATGACGTGGGCTTTCGGCCGCCCTTTTTTCTCAATGTAATTGGAATTCCAGCCCAGAACCCCTTTGGGGTCAATGGACACAATGTAATTGTCCACATCACTGTGAGCGATATAGTCCTCCTTGGGATAAGCTCCATGGCTGTGTGGGAGAATCCCCGCCAGACCGTCGGAGTAGGTCCCCCTCATAGTGGTGGTGCCGTAAAGAGTCGCCTTGCAGCCGTAGAATCCCCGCAGCTTTCCATACTCCGCAAGTCCCGGCCCGCTCTCCGGCGCTCCAAAGAAGGCGCCGTCGATCTTGCCGTCAAGGGAAGTGAACATGTGGCACACTACATAGGGCTTGTTCATGATAGCTTTCTTCTCCTCTTTTATTTCTGCGCGTTCACCGCAGGAACCATTGTCTCATACTGTTTTAATTTTTCCGGAGTGCAGGTGTAATAGTGCTTCTCCTGATCCAGCCCTCCGATCTCTGCCATCTCCTCTGCCGTGAGCGCAAAGTCAAACAGGTCCACATTGGCCTTGATGTGATCCGGGTTCTTGGAGCCGGGAATCACGATATTGCCTGACTGAACATGCCAGCGGAGGATGATCTGGGCGTTGGATTTTCCGTATTTTTCAGCCAGCCTGGCAAAAACAGGCTCTTCCAGCAGGGCCTTGTCCCCGTGGCCTAAGGGATACCAGGCCTGGATGACCATGTCCGCCTTGGCCAAAAGCTTTTTCAGCTCCCTTGCCTGGGCATAGGGGTGCACCTCTGTCTGGAGGATAGCCGGCTTCACCTGGCACACGTCGATGATCTCCTGGATCTGGTTCATACCAAGCCGCAAAAAGGAAATAAGACTGACCGCAAGGATGCCAAATGGATCTG
>CAMTAF010000042.1 GCA_947066955.1 uncultured Hungatella sp. | reverse complement strand
TTTACCACATAACCATGCATATATGCAAGTACAATTATTTATGTCGTTTACTATATTTTGCCCTTGGTTCTTGGGACTTGACCATTGACCAGCTGCACCCACAGATTTCTACATCTTTGTTATACCAGGCTTTTCCAACTGATAAGGGCTTCATTTCCGCAGCTCCGCCTGCTTTAAAGTTAGCACAAACTATACCTTGGATTTTAGGTGTCTTTGAGCATATAGGCTCACATTTGTCTGTGGAACTGTCACAAAATAAATCACACATTCGGTCTGATGATATAATTCCATTTATCATTCGAACCAATAAATTCAATATTCAGACTTGCCTTTTGTTCCTCTGTGATTTTTTTGCCTGTTTCATTTATCCTGACCTAACGTCGGATTCTGATACAGTTTTTGCTCAATAAATTCACGTTCAAAGGCAATGACCTCTAACGCTTCCTTGTCCTTGGTCACTGCCTCGATCCTCTTTAAAAGCCTGAGCTGGTCGATGAGATAACCATTGTACTCTTTCTCGTTAGTCGGCATACACTCACCTCTTCCTAAACATGGTTTATTTATAATAGCCCACTTCCTACTATGCAATATCACCACCCATCAGGGTGCTGACCTGCATATACATCAGCACATTACCCATTATACGATGTCACCACCCGTCAGGGTGCTGACCTGCGTGCGCCTCAGCGCACTTCCTATTATACCAAACCCGCAGCCAAGTGTAAAGCGGTTATTTCCTATTCGACGGCCATGTCACGCCGACTCTGTCGCAAGCAGCGCTAACCGTTCAGATAGCTGCAGTGCGCTCCCTAACTGTGCCGCCCCCGGCGAATCAGCAGCAGTACGCCACCTTTCCCCCGCAGATGGTATACCGCACCTTCCCCTTAAGCTTCCACCCTTTAAACGGCGAGTTGTCGGCCTTGGAGTGAAAGTTCTCCACCGTAAACTCCTCCTCTGGGTCAAAGATCACCAGGTCCGCCGGCGCGCCTGCTTTCATCCGCCCGCAGTCCAGCCCATAGAGCCTTGCCGGGTTTAAGCTCATCTTCGCCATCAGCTCCGGGATGGTCAGATATCCCTTGTCCACCAGCTCCGTGATCCCCAGGGCCAGGGAGGTCTCCAGCCCCGTGATTCCGCTGGGGGCCTCGGTCAAAGGCCTTTCCTTCTCCTCCCTGCTGTGAGGCGCGTGGTCCGTGGCAATGATGTCAATGGTTCCGTCTTTAAGCCCCTCGATCAGGGCCTGGCGGTCCTCCTCTGTCCTGAGAGGCGGGTTCATCTTGGCCAGGGTTCCGTACTTGAGCACAGCCTCCTCTGTGAGGGTAAAATGGTGGGGAGTCACTTCCGCCCGCATGGCTCCGCCCATCCTCTTGGCCAGCCTGACGGCCTTCACTCCTCCGGCGCTGCTGATGTGCTGGATGTTCACCTTGGCCCCTGTGCGCAGGGCGATGTTGACGTCTCTTAAGATCAGGGTCTCCTCCGCCCGGGCCGGAGAGCCGTAGATCCCCAGCTTTTCCGAAACCGCGCCGTGGTTGATGCCGTTGTTTTTGATGTAGGAGGGGTCCTCCTCGTGGAGGCTTATGGGCACATTCATGATCGCGGCCTCATCCATGGCTCTCTCCAGAAGCGCCTCATCCATCAGGGGGATGCCGTCGTCGGTGAACCCTGCGGCTCCCGCTGCCTTAAGGGCCCTCATATCCACCAGCTCCCTGCCCTTCATCCCCACGGTCACCGCGCAGGCCGCCAGCACATGAATCCCGGTCTTCTTTCCCTCTTCAATCACATGGTTTAAGGTCTCCAAATTGTCCACAGGCGGCTTTGTGTTGGCCATGCACACCACTGTGGTGAATCCTCCCGCCGCCGCCGCTGCCGCTCCGGTATGGATATCCTCTTTGTAGGTCAGGCCCGGATCCCTGAAATGCACATGGACATCCACCAGCCCCGGCGCCACCACGCAGCCGGAGGCGTCGATGACCTGGTCAAAGCTCCCGTCGTCGTCAAAGATACCGATGCCCCTGATCTTTCCGTCCTCGATCACCATATCCGCAAACTGCTCGCTCTTGTTCTCCGGGTCCACCACCCGCCCGCCCTGAATCAACATCTTGTGGGCGCGGCCCGATGCCGGTTCCCTAACTTCCTGTTCCGTTTGTGCCATACCAGGCTCCTTCCCTCAGTCCTCCGGCTCCAGCTCATCGAAAATATCGGAATCATAAAATTCTCTTATGGTCACTCCAAGGCCTTCCGCGATCTTCTTTACATTGACGATGCCCGGATTCTGGCTTTTTCCATGGAGAATGCTTTTTACTGTTGACGGAGGCATGCCGGTCTGGTAGATCAGGGCATATTCTGTCATCCTTCTCTCCAGCCGGAGTTCATTGATTCTTATATTTGTCGCCTCATAAATCCTCATGCCACTATCTCCTTTTTTACAAGATAGTGTATCCGAATTTTATAAGGAAACAGGTCAACCTATCGCCCTACCAGATATTGCCCAGGTTTTCGGTTTCTTCCACAATATAGATGGGGCGGTCCTTTAGTTCTGTAAATAAAATAGCGATGTATTCGCCTATGATTCCCACGATCACAAACAGGATGGCGAACATAAAACAGATGAGCACCACAATGGTGGCGTAGCCGCTGGGCGCTCCGTTTCTGGTGAGCAGGGTGTAGATCATCACCACGACACCCAGGCATGCGGCCAGCGCTCCCGCGTAGATCCCAAGCTTTAAGGGGAGGTTGGAAAAGCACACGATGGTGTTCACGGAAAACCGGAACAGCTTTCTCAAACTGTACTTGCTCTTCCCCGCTGCCCTGGCTCCGGCCTCGTACTGGATGGTGGTCTTTGAAAATCCCACGTTCTGCACGTAGCCTCTCAAAAACCGAACCCTCTCCCGGTAATTTTTCTTAAGCACCTTGGCGACCCTGCTGCTGACCCCGAAAAAATCGGAGGCATTGCTCTCAAACTTCACATCCGACATCACGTTGATGACCTTGTAAAATCCCGCGGAACACAGATTCTTAAACCAGCCCACTGACTCATTTTTTGTCCGCACCATGCTAACCACCTCATAGCCCTCGTCAAACTTCCCGGCGATCTGAGGAAGGCAGGAAGGCGGATGCTGCAAGTCCGCGTCCATGCAGACGATAGCATCGCCGCTGCTGTGGTCCAGGCCGGCGATCATGGCAGCCTCGTGGCCGAAATTCCTGGAAAAGCTGATGACCCTCACATGGGGATCCCGCCCTGCCAGGCTTTTTAAGATCTCAAGGCTTCTGTCCGTGCTCCCGTCATTGACAAACAAAAACTCGTGATCCCAGGGCATGTTGTCAACAACGGCCCTGGTCTCCTGGTAAAACCGTTCCAGCACTTCTTCTTCATTGTAAACTGACACCACTACCGATAACAGTTTTCCCATTGATTGTCTACCTCGATCCTTATATCCGAGTGGGACGGCACCCTCTTATCCTCCGGAGGGAGCTCCATATAATCCCCGTACACCTCCGTGAGGACATGATGCCATCCTCTGGGGGCCATGAGCACCGTGTCTTCAAAAGGAAGGTCCACGGTATCCTGGATCCACTCCCTCTCCACAGTCACATACAGAAAATCCGGCTGATAATTGCTGTAGTAAAACAGCCGGCTTTTCCCCTGGTTGTACTTAACCGCCAGAGCATACTGCATCCGCCGGATGGTTTTCATGGGAATCCTTTTTCCCGCGGCCGCCAAAATTCTCACAGCCATCCTCCCCGCGGCGCCGTACCGGGAATAGTCCAGCTGATACCGGTGCCCCATGGCCAGCCCGTAGATCAGGGTGTGGAGCCCTTTCACCATAGCGGCCCTGAGCCTGCACTCCGGCAGCTCGTCCAGAATAAACAGGTCCACCCACAGATGGTTCAGCCTCCCCTCATAGTATTCCATCTCCAGGCTGTTCTCGTTGGTCCGGCTGTTCATGTACAGGATCCTGGGGGTGAAGTCGTAGAACGCCTCCCCGCCTCTTAGGTGGCAGGGCTTTAACAGCTTCATCCCGGCAGGCAGCTCCTTCTTCGCCACCCTGGCGAATTTCTCATAATTGTCCCTTGTAAATGCCACATCCGCGTCATCGTCCCAGGGGATAAAGCCCTGATGGCGCACCGCCCCTATAAGGCTCCCCGCATCCAGCGCGTACTTGATATCATATTTCCGGCAGATCCTGTCGATCTCCTTGAGAATCTTCAAGTTTGCCTGGTGTACTGCTCTCAGATCATAACGGTTGTCCACAGGCCCCTCCTTCCGACGCCAGAGCGCATCCCTTGCGGATCACTGCTGCCATGTAGTCGATCATCTCGTCGGTCATGCCCGGATAGACCCCCACCCAGAAGGTGTCTCTCATGATCCGGTCCGTGTTCTCTAAGCTGCCAGCGATCCGGTAGCCCTGCCCGCTCTCCCGCATCTGGTCAAAACAGGGGTGCTTGGTGAGATTTCCCGCGAACAGCATCCTGGTCTGGACTCCTTGGGACTCAATATACCTTACCAGCTCATTTCTGTCCACTCCTTCCCGGCAGGTGATGAGGAAGCCAAACCAGCTGGGTTTTGAGTTGTGGGCCGCTCTCGGCAGAATCAGACGGTCCTCTGTCTCCCGGAGGCCCTGGTAGAGCCGCTCAAAGTTGCGGCGCCGCCTCTCCACAAAGGTTGGGAATTTTTCCAGCTGGGCACATCCAACAGCGGCCTGCATGTCCGTAGCCTTTAAGTTGTACCCGAAATGGGAGTACACATACTTGTGGTCATATCCCAGGGGCAACTCCCCGTACTGCCGGTCAAACCGGTGGCCGCACACATTGTCACGGCCCGAGGGGCACACGCAGTCCCGCCCCCAGTCCCTGAAGGAGCGGACGATCTTGTGAAGAAGGGGGTTGTCTGTGTACACCGCTCCCCCCTCCCCCATGGTCATGTGGTGAGGCGGGTAAAAGCTGGAGGTGCCCAGATCCCCTATGGTGCCGGAAAACCTCTCCTGCCCGTCCAAGGTGTACGTTGTCCCCAGGGCATCGCAGTTGTCCTCCACCAGCCACAGATTGTGCCTGTCACAGAACGCCTTCACCTTTTCCAGATCAAAGGGATTTCCCAGGGTGTGAGCCAGCATCACTGCCTTGGTCCTGTGGGAATAGGCCTCCTCCAGCATATCCGTGTCAATGTTGTACTGAGGGATGGTCACATCCACAAACACAGGGACAGCCCCGTACTGGATCATGGGGGTCACGGTGGTGGGAAATCCCGCCGCCACGGTGATCACCTCATCCCCCCGCCTAATCTGCCTCTCTCCCAACAGCGGGGAGGTGAGGGCCATAAAGGCCACAAGGTTGGCGGAAGAGCCGGAGTTCACCAGGGAGCAGAAGCGGACCTTTAAATATTCAGCCAGCTTTTTCTCAAATTGCTCTGTGTAACGGCCCGAGGTGAGCCAGAACTCCAGGGAGCTGTCCACCAGATTCATCATCTCGTGCCGGTCGTAGACCCTGGAGGCATAGGGGATCCGGTCCCCCTCCTCAAAAGGTTTTTTCTGGTGGAAGCGGTCACAGTACTCCCCCACCAGTTCCAGGATCTCCTGACGGGCCTGGGATTCGGTTTTATTTTCAAACATATCGCGATTCCTTTCTTTACTAAATATGGGATTCCAGTATCCTCTTTCTGTACTCGTCCATCTTGCGTCCCTCGGGCAGAACCTCCCCGCCGTTGGTATCGATCTGGCTGTTGCGCTCTTTCAGGATAGCCATAAGGGCCTCCCCCGCTTTCTTGGTGGTATCGGAAAAAGTACTGACGCCGTTGGAAGCCAGAAGGTAAATTGCCAGACAGTGCACCGTCTTGTGGCGTTTCCCCACGTTGACAAAATAGGTGTAGTCATAGAAGCAGCAGGCCCTTAAGCTGTCCACGCGGATGACGGTCTGGGCCGCGTCAGCCAGATAAATATAATCTCTGGTGAGGAGACCGTCCTTGTTGGTGCCAGTGGAAAGCAGCCGGTCAAGCCCTGCTGTCAGCTTCAGAATATGGCAGTCCGAGGCAAGGGCCTGACGGTCAAACTCCTCAATCTCACTCTCCGGCAGTTTGCTGCGCTTGGCGGAAGCGGCCACATAATCCCCTCGTTTTTTTCTGGTCTGCTTTATGATGAACCACAAAAGAACCAAAAAGATCACAAGGACCACGCCCAGAAAGCCGCAGATCCCAATACTCACCCCCATCATATCGTCACGCCCTTCGGCCTTGAGCTCCATCGTCCTGCCGATTGCCCACACAAGCCCCAAAAGGACGGCGGCATCGAAAACAGCGATAAAGACGGCGCTGAAGATGCTGGTCCGCTTTATGGTTTTTGTGGCGCTCTCAAAAACAGAGCCGGTGGGGAAATGCTTCTTAGCGTAATTCTCATCCATTTTTTCAAAATAATCCGTCATAGTGCTTCCTCCCTCATTTGCGGCGGCACGCACCGCTTTGCGGCGCCTGCCCAGGCGTCGGAAGGCATCCTAAAATGCTGCGCATCTGCCTTCCTCCTTACGGGAACCCTTGAAAAATTCCTCAATCTGCCCATCCATAACATCCAGCAGATTCTCCCCTCTCAAGTATGCCCTGGTCCACTCCACCGTCCACTCCACGGCCTGCCTCACATCCAGCCTGGACTGCCAGCCGAAGACCCTCTTGATCCTGGAGCAGTCCAGCTTTAGGAATCCGGCTTCGTGGGGGCCTCCGTCGTATTGGTCGATCCACTTAGCGCCCTCCCCCCAGGCCTGACAGAATAAATCGGTCAGAACTCCTGTGGTCACGCAGTCCCGGTCATCAGGCCCCACGTTATAGCAGCCCTGCAGGCCCGAATCCTCATACTGTCTCATGGCAATGGTCAGGTACACGAAGAGAGGCTCCAGCACATGCTGGTAGGGCCTGACGGAGTAAGGGTTGCGGACAACAATATCTTTTCCCTGGGACGCCGCCCTGATACAGTCCGGGATGATCCGGTCCGGGGCAAAGTCCCCGCCTCCGATCACATTGCCTGCCCGGGCCGTGGACACCCGGACCTTCTCCTGGTCAAAAAAGGAACGGATATAGCTGTGGGTCACCAGCTCGGAGCAGGACTTGCTGTTGGAGTAAGGGTCATAGCCATCCAGGGCATCGCACTCCCGGTAGCCGTACTCCCACTCTTTGTTGTCGTAGACTTTATCCGTGGTCACATTGACGCAGGAGACCACGGAAGGGGTCAGCCGGACGCACTCCATAAGGTTTACGGTTCCCATAACATTGGTCTCATAAGTGTACACCGGGTCTTTGTAGGAATCTCTGACAATGGGCTGGGCCGCCAGATGAAACACCACCTGGGGCTGAACCTGTTCAAACACCTGCCGCAGACAGGCCAGATCCCGGATATCCCCTGTTATGCTGTCTATAGTACCCTCAATCCCCGCTGTCTCAAAAAGGCTGGGGGAGGTGGGGGGCTCCTTGGCATACCCGGTCACCAGCGCTCCCATGTCCGTCAGGGTCCGGCACAGCCAGGAGCCTTTAAATCCCGTGTGCCCGGTGACCAGGACCCTTTTTCCCCTGTAAAATTCACAGAATGTCTCCCATGTATCTCTCATCTCATTCACCGCCTAATTTGGTATCGGCATGCGCCGCTCCCGCGTCACCTGCCATATCGTCGGAAGGCCTCCTAAAAACGCTGCGCGTTTGCCTTCCTCCTAACTTGGTATCGGCACGCGCCGCTTTGCGGCACCTGCCAGTTCGTCGGATGGCATCCTTAAAACGCTGCGCGTTTGCCTTCCTCCTCCTAATTCTTCCATATTTTCCAGGGCGCCTTCCCGCTCTGCCACAGGGTCTCCAGTTTTTTCATCTCCCGCTGGGTGTCCATGCACTGCCAGAAGCCGCTGTGGTGAAAGCTCATAAGCTGCCCCTGGGCCGCAAGTCTCTGCATGGGCTCCTGCTCAAACACCGTGGAGTCGTCTTTCAGATACCCAAAGATCTCCGGGTTCATTACCATAAAGCCCCCGTTGATCAGGCTGGCGTCAGCCTCGTTCTTCTCCCTGAAGGAGCGCACCTGCCCATCGGGCCCGATATCCAGCACGCCCTTCATCTGGGCAATGTTCACCGTGGTGATGGTAGCCGTCTTGCCGTGGGACTTGTGGAAATCCAGCAGAGCGTTCAAATCCACATCGCAGACCCCGTCGCCGTAGGTCAGCATAAACGGCTGGTCGCCTATAAAGGGCTGTATCCTCTTCACCCTGCCCCCGGTCATGGTGTTAAGCCCCGTGTCCACCAGGGTTACCTTCCAGGGCTCTGAGTAATTATTGTGAACCTCCATCTCATTGTTGGCCAGGTCAAAGGTCACATCCGAGGTGTGGAGGAAATAGTCGGCAAAAAACTCCTTCACCACATACTGCTTGTAGCCCAGGCATATGACGAAGTCGTGGAATCCGAATTCGGAATAATATTTCATAATATGCCAGAGGATAGGCTTCTCCCCGATCTCGATCATGGGCTTGGGCTTTAAGTGGCTCTGCTCGCTGATCCTCGTCCCCAGCCCTCCCGCTAAAATCACTACCTTCATCTAAGTTTTCTCCTTCTTGTCAATCACGGAAAACATTCCATTTATTTTTCTTGAGAATCTCCAGGGCAGACCTGACAGCCCTCCCCGACTCCGGCCTGGAGGGCCGGTACTCAAAATTAGCCGCCAGCTCCTCATCGGTCCTGTTCTCAAAGTCCAGGGCAATCTCGGCTCGCCTCTGGCAGGCTTCTTTCCTGAAAGGAGCTTTCTTGATCTCCTCTATGGTAGTATAACCGTTTCCCGCCAGGAGGACGGTTCCTATAACAACTATCATCATCTGAACCGCCCCCGCCCTAAGCTTTCCCGTCCCTTTGGCGCCTGGCCGGGAAACTTCCTTTGTCTTTATCCGCTCTGTGACCAGGGCAAATGTCAGGAAGATCCCCAGGATCCCCACCTGGAACTGCAGGGCGTACCGGGAGGACATGCCGTACTCCTCGTTCATAAACACCCACCTGGAATACCACACCAGCAGGTGGTTTAAGAGCCCTGCCCCTGTGAGCAGCAGGGGAAACAGGGTCTCCTCCCAGAGCCGGAAGCGCAGCCAGAACCACAGGGCAAGCCCATAGCCTGCCATCACAACCACCCCCAGAACCAGATACGGCAGGTCAGAGGAAAAGGCCCCCTGGGCGCACTCCCCGCCCACTGCCATGGAGGCAAAGGATTTGGCAAAAAACCGGATCATGTAGCCGGGGGTGTCAAGAAACTGCCGCCAAAAAGGCACATCCACCACCACGCCCACCTTCTCCGTCACCTGGGCGTTGCTCCACACATACAGGAGAAGGGGGATCAGGGCAGAGATTCCGTAACAAATATATTGCAGGTCCCAGCGCTTCTCCCGGCGCCATGTGGCCAGAAGACGAAACCCGTAGGCCAGCCCCAGGACCGCGGTGTAGATGGCGCAGTAGGGGCCCGCCACGGCCAGGGTCAGAACCCAGGGAAGGACAAGGCATCTCATCCTGTCCCCCTTCTTCTCCTGTCCGGTCCACAGCCTCTCCAGCACCAGGTAGTGGTAATAAAACCCGGCAAAAGCCAGAAAATGGATCCACCCGCTGCCGTTTATCATCATCTCCCACTTGTTCAGGCTGAAATTCACCGCCATAAGGCACAGCGTCCATCCAAAGCTGATTCCTTTTTTGATACAGTAGGACACAAGCAGGACCGCGGCAAGCCCCAGGGACAGGACTCCCAGGACCTGGTCAAACCGGATTCGGTAATCAAAAAAGGTGGTATTGATGATCCGGGCAACGTAATTTAGGGGGATCCTGGTGAGGATATCCCCCACCAGAAACCGCCTGGGATCCCAGACATCCGGCAGGTAGCTGTTGACCAGGCGGATATAATCAGAGTAGACCACATCCACAAAGGCATTTTTCACATACCACAGGCCGAAGGCCACGCCGAACACAGGAAAAACATAGAGCCATCGCCGGTTGTTCATAACTGTCTGCCTTTCTAATTCGAAGTTATCTGGACAATCATGGAGAAGCGCTTTTCTCCCCTCTGCTCCTGGGCATCCTCCAGATAAAAATTATTTTCAAAATCAAGTTCCACGATGTCGTAGGGCTTTGCCTCCAGATCGATATGGGTGATATTGTCCACAATGTCCACCTGGGCCGCCGGCTCTCCGTCCATGAAGATCTCCGAGCGCTCGTGTCCATCCATGACTCCGGGGTACATCATCTGCAGGTGAATTACCCCGCTCTCCCCTGCCATGACCCGGATCTTCGCGCTCTCGTCCATCCACCCATCCTTATAATATCCGTAGACAGACTCGCATTTTAATGTGCGCACGGCCTCGGTGATGTCCTGGTAGGCGTGGAACTGGGGATCTTCCCTGAGAATCAGCATGTTGTTGGTCACCTGGCCGAAATCCCGGATAGAGTCCACGAAGATCACCTGGGTGCCCTCAGCCTTCCTCTCCTTGTCAAACACCTTGAAAAATGTATCTGCGTAAAAATCGCTGACACCGTAATTGTTCTCCAGGATATAGATCTTTTTTCCGAAAATATCCCTGCCGTATTTCTCGTAGGTCTGCTCTGCCAAAGAATTGTACTGCTGCTGTGTGTTCCAGAAATAGATATTGGGATACTTTCCCCTGTAATAAGTCTCCACCGGAATCATCAGAACCATGTACGCAAAGACCAAGGCCGTGCAGGCCACGGCTCTCTTGTAGTCCGGCATATAATGTCCGGCCGCCTCTTCCTCCTTGGCAGAGGGCCTGACGATGGCGCCGCACATGTAGCTGAGCCACAGCCACGCCCCTGTCATGGACACGTAGACCCACCGCATCTCCACCCGGATGGTGACGCTGGAACAGGCGATGCAGGCACCGATAAACAGGAAGAACAGAAGACTGTTCTTTAAGATTCTGATCCGCTCCCATTTGCTGCTCTTCGCGATCTTGGCCACAAAACCTCCCAGGATCAGAAGGATCATCACGTCCGCTCCCGCTATGAACACCTTGATTCCCCTGGAGGTGTCACTCCAGGGAAGGCCGCACAGGTGCTGCTCTCCCATGTTGATCCCAAACAGGTACAGAACCTGGTGGATGGCGAATCTTGCCGCCTGTCCCAGGTCAAGGGTATCCGCCACATCGGTGCCCCCGGTCCCTGCCGGGGAGATGGTTCCGATAAATGCCAGGCGGATCACCTGCACCAGGGCAAACAGCCCCAAGGGCAGAAGCCACTGCCTGGGATTTCTATTTTTCCTCATAAGCAGGGCCACGTAAAACAGAGGCAGCAGCACCATGTACCGCTCGTGGATAAAGCACACGGCAAAGTACAGTCCGCAGGCCCCGAAAAAGCAGGGCTGGGATTCCTGCGCTCCGTTTATATACTCGTACAGACACCACAGAATTGCCACTGCCGCCCACAGGGCCAGGGTCTCCATAAGGCCGTAGACCTGGGCGATCTGGTAGCAGGACATCCGGGACAGCTGGTACAAAAAGCCGCACATCAGCCCCATAAGCTGGTTGCCTGACAGTTTTCTGGCAAACCGATACACGGTGTAGGCCACCATGGTATTGAACACGATGTTGACAGGCACAAACCAGGTCACATGGCTTCCCACCAGCCCCAGCTCCAAGTAGGCGGCCAGATAATAGAGGAAGCGGAACCTGGTGCTCCCTGTGGGAAACACAAACTCCCGAAAGCTCTGCTCCCCGTAACAGGACCACAGATACAGGTCATCCATGAACAGTCCCTTGATCTCGATCCCCCTGTTGATGAGAAATCCCGCGGCCAGCAGAAAGCCTGCGGCTATCACCTCGTCCTTCCACCGGTACTGCCACGCGGCGGCGCGTTTTTTATCCATTCAACTACTTCCTCCAGCTTTCATTGGTAATTCTTTCCGGCCCGGCTGTACAGTCTCATGATCAGTCCCGCAAGCCTGCCCGGCCATATGTCCTGGAACATCCGGCGCTCCTCCCGCTCTCTCCTGTGGTCCTCCATGCACGCCTTGGTGGCCGCGCCGTCGTGGACCCGGTAGTACAGAAGGGGCTTCTCCACGCAGACAAACCTGCCAGGCAGGCAGGCCAGCCTTCTCATGCACTCCCAGTCCAGGACAAAGTCGTACTCTGTGGAGAATAAGGGCTTTGGCAGCTGATCCTTCCTGTAGCAGCAGGAAGGGCACATCACAGGGTTTCCCAAAACCAGCCCCGCCTTTTTCACCCAGGAAAGCCCGCAGAGAGCGGAAAACCTCCAGGGAAGCCGCAGAACCTTCTTTATAAGCTCCGCCGCCCCTCCCCACCACAGCTTTCCGCCGCGGATCAAAACCCCGTCGCTCATGAACACAGTCATGTCCGGCCACCTGGCGGCGGCCCGGGACAGCTCCTCCACATAGTGCCGGTTGTACAGATCATCCTGATGGGCAATGGTCACAAACCGGGCCCGGGCGCTCTCCAGCCCAAAGTTCCAGTCATTTCCAATGCCCCCCTGCCCCTCCCTGACAAAAAGAGGGATCTCATAGCGCCCAAGCACCTCCTCAAGCCACGGGCTTGGGGTGGAGGTGGCGCAGATGATCTTCGAGGCCACGGTCTGGGCCTTCAGGGACCGGATGCACGCCTCCAGATAAGGCGACCTGCCGTAGGCGCAGATGACAAATGTGTGAAATTCCATATAATTTCCTTTCTCCCCGGCCCTGCCTTCCCGCAGTTCCCCTGGGGTTCCCGCCTGATCTCTCATGCCTGGACTCCCTCTTGTGGGCTACTGCCTCCAGGCAGCCCCCGGGCCCCGCCGGATTGGGTTTCTCCTTGGGATATCAGAAGAAGCTCTCCTCCAGCATCAGGCACAGGGCATGGTAGATGGGCAGGTGGAGTTCCTGGATCTTGTAGGTCTCCTGCTCCGGGACGATGACGGCCTTGTCCGCGTACCGGCCCAGCTTTCCTCCGTCCTTTCCCGTAAGGCCCACCACCTTCATGCCCAGAGCCCTGGCCGCCACGGCGGCGTAGTGGATGTTCGCCGCGTTGCCTGAGGTGGATATGCCCAGAAACACATCCCCCTCCTGGCCGTAGCCCCAGACCTGCTGGGCGTACACCATCAGGCCGTCCACGTCATTTAAAAATGCAGTGGAGAGGCCGGGATGGCCTGTGAGGGCTATGGAAGGAAGCCCTCCCTGCAGTTTCCCTGCCAGGGCCGCCCCTGCCTCAGGGTCCGCCTCCTCCAGCTTTTTTGCCATTTCCCCGGAAACAGGGCGCCTTTTCACAAATCCCTTCATCAGCTCACCCACAATGTGCTCCGAGTCCGCCGCGCTCCCCCCGTTGCCTGCCACAAGAAGCTTGTGGCCCGACGCAAAACAATCCCTCAATATGTGGTAAACCTCCTCGATGGAACCCTTCACCGGCTCCAGCGCCGGGTAGCGGCTCACCAGCTCCTCCAGATAGATCCTCTCATCCATGTTCTTCTCTTTCCTTTCTGACAATAAATTCTGCCGCGTCCATAAGAGTTTCCGCGTAAAAATCATAAAACGGCTCCTTGCCCTCCATTCTGTTCTTGTCCAGCTCCTGCTTTCCGTAGCCCGTGCCTACCAGGATGCTCCTGACCCCGTAATTGTGTCCCGCCTCCACATCGATCCGCTTGTCCCCGACCATAAAGGAGCGGCTTTTGTCGATGCTGTATTCCTGCCCGGCCATCTCAAACATCCCGGTCCCCGGCTTCCTGCAACGGCACGCCTTCTTATACTGGCCGATGCCGTGCTCCGGGTGGTGGGGGCAGTAATAAAAACGGTCCACCGCGGCGCCGTCCTTTTCCAGGCAGCGGTTTAAGTGCTGGTGCAGATTTTCCATGTCCTCCACCGTGTAGTAGCCCCTGGCGATGCCTGCCTGGTTGGTCACCACCACGATCTTAAAGCCCGCTTCCCTAAGAAGGCGGATGGCCTGGGGCACTGTGGGAAGAATCTTCAAATCCTCCGGCCTGTGGAGGTACGCCACCTCCTCGTTGATGGTGCCGTCCCTGTCCAAAAATACAATCTTGTCCATCTGTCTTCCCTACAATTCAAATTCATATTCGCCCTCAGGCATGTGGACCTTCACTGTGTCATAATTCCACCGGTTTCTGTCCGCCGTCCATACCTGGGCTCCCCGCAGCTCAAAATTCCAGTCCGTCAGCTGTCCTCCCGCAGCCTCCATGCGGGCCGCCACCTTGTGCTTTACATTGTACGGGCAGTACATGAGGAGATAGCCGCCGCCGCCGGCTCCCAGAAGCTTCCCTCCCAGGGCTCCGGCCTTCAGCGCCTCCTCGTACAGCTGGTCGATCTGAGGGTTGGTGATCTTGCTGCTCATCCTCTTCTTGCTCTGCCAGCCATAATCCAGAAGCCGCCCAAAGCTGTGGAGATTGCCTTTTAACAGCTCATCCTTCATGGCATAGGCCAGGGCCTTCACCTCGCACATGGCGTCAAAGGGATCCTTTTTCTTGTAGTTGCTCACCTGGTCCTTGATGATGTTGGCCGACACATGGATCTTTCCCGTGTAGCACAAGAGCAGATTGTACTGCAGCTCGTGGATGATATCCTTCTTGATTCTCAGGGGATTCACCACCACATTGTTTCTTCCGTGAAATTCGATGAAATTAAATCCCCCGAAGGTGGAGGCATACTGATCCTGATAGCCCCCGTCAATCTTCAGATCCAGCCTCTCCACCTGGTAGGCCAAGTCCGCCAGGGCGTACCCGTCCAGCTCCACGCCCTTCCACTTTGCCATGGCGGACAGCAGGGCCACCATCACCGTGGAGGAGGTTCCAAGACCTGATCCCGGCGGCGCGTCGCACTGGAGATACACCTCGCAGCCCTGCTGGATCTCCATGGCCTTCAAGGCCGCCGTCACCAGGTCCAATCTGCCGTCGTAGACATAATTCTCCCCCGCGTTGTACTTGACAGTCATGTCGAAATCCAGGGAGTGGACGATAATCTGGTCATCCTCCCTGGGCACAATGGAACAGTACGCGTATTTGTTGATTGTGCTGCCTATGATCGCTCCTCCCTGCTCCTCGCAGAAGGGAGCCACGTCAGTGCCTCCGCCGCCGAAGCTGATGCGCAGCGGCGCTCTTCCTCTGATCACCATGTGAGAACTCCTTTCTCCACGTCATCTATAAAACGGTAGTAGTCTTCTGGTACGCCGATATCGATAAAGTACCCGTCATTGACAAAGCCGCCCAGCCTGCGCCCCTGGGACAGCCACTTAGGGATCATGTCATTTTCCAGGGATACCTTTCCATCCGGAATCTGGCTGATCAGCTCCCGGGTCATCAAGTACACGCCTCCGTTGATGGTCCCGGGCTTAGGATCCTTGGTCTTCTCGTTGAAGCCTGTGAGCCTTCCATCTGTGAGAATCGCCTGCCCGTACCGGGACACATCCTCCACCTGCCTCAACACCAGGGCCATGTCCAGCTCCTGGGCTTCCCTTTGGGCCGTCAGGCGGCTGTAGTCCAGCCTGTAGAAGGTGTCCCCGTTGAGCACCAGGGCCTGCTCCCCTTCCAGATACCTGGCCGCATTCTTTATGGCCCCGGCTGTCCCCAGGAGGGTCTCCTCGTAGGCGTAGGAGGCCTTCACGCCAAAGGCCCTCCCGTCCCCAAAGTATTCTTCCACCATGGAGCCTTTATATCCCACCGCGAAAATGATCTGGCTCATGCCCTGCATGGACAGCTCCCGGATCACATATTCCATAAAGGGCCTGCCCTGAATCAGGGCCATCGGCTTCGGACGGTCGTTTACCACACTGCGCAGCCTGGTCCCCAGGCCTCCTGCCAGTAATATTGCCTCCATAATCTTGTCCTCTTTTTAGTTTTTGCCTAAGTATACCATCCTTTCATGGGATTTTCCAGACAGGAGGCGGTATTTTTCCATATTCTCGCCATAAAAGGGGTGGGGACGCGCAAAAAAAGCAGGAGTTCATGCTGGTTTATGCATGAACTCCTGTCCCTGTGAACGTAAGTTAAAACTTCCTGCTCCCCCCGCCATGGGTATGTCCTCCCGAGGAGGTGTGGGTGGAGCTTCTCCCGGCGGAAGAATGTCCTCCCCCGTGGCTGCCCCCTGACACATTTCGGGGGATCACCCGGCTGGTGACAAACTTGTTTACCAGCCTGTCGGTCTGGTCATTGTACAGGAATCTGGACTCTGCCCGGTAGGCCATGTTCAGATTCCTCACCTGCCTTGGGTCCTCCTCCATGGCATACTGCCGCTTTACAGCGAGGCAGGCGGAGCCTGCCACAAAGGAGGAAACCCCCAGAGCCATCAGGGCCTCATACCATCGGATGCTCCTGTGTGCGCTTATCTTTCCCGTCTCCGTGTCATAGTTGTACTGGCCCTGGGGGATTCCGGCCCTGCACCACCTCTCTGTGTCTGATAAAAAGGACGCCACGCTGGCGGCATAATCTCCCTGGGAGGCTCCCTGGTACCCCCCGTCCAGCATGTCCCCGATCCTCTGCTCCGTAAAGATCCGGATAGCGCCGCCCCTGGTGGAGACGGCCAGTTCCCGGTTGTCCATGTCCACCAGAAACAGGATGCCGTCCTCCTTAAAGTCTCCCTGATCATAAAAATTATCTGCGTATTCCTGGCTCCGCTTTCCCCGGGCATCCTCTGTGGTCACCACCACCACGTCAAGGCCGTACTCCTCCTGGCAGTCCGCGATCTGCTGTTCAAATTGCTGCCTCTGGGACTCTGATAAAAGCCCCGCCATATCATAGACCCTGGGCCTCTGGTCTGCCCCAAAGGCGCTTCCCGCCAGTCCGAGGCACAGTACTGCCGCCAAGAGCCACAAAAGCCACTGTCTTTTTCTCATCTTCATAGAAACGAACCTCCTTGCGCCCGGCGATAATTTTTTCACAGAAACCACCCTGCTGCCAGAAAGACTGCCAGAAGCGGCACAAAAATCTGAGCAAACAGGATCCACAGCTTCTTTGGATCCACTGGAAGCTGCCCGCACACTTTGCCGCTCTGGCCGTTGCAGGCAAAGTAATAGATCTTTCCGGTCTTTGAATCCTTGTATGTAAGGGTCCACACCGGAAGAAGGGCGTACTCCCATCTGGGATTTTTCACCTGGGTGTCCTGCCGCCTTATGTTAACGCTGGTGTAATTCCCCACGCTGTTCCTCAAACTGTCCGCCGCGAACTCCCGGACCTCCTGCTCCACCTCGGAAGCGAACTCCTGCTGCTCCATATCCCGTTTTTCCGCGAAAAAACCGGAGAGAAAGCCCATGGAAAAAGGCTTTAAAGCCTTGGTGTCATAGGGCATCACCCCTTCTGCCAGCTTCTTGTCCGCCTTTTTTAAAGCATTTCTCGTCACATGGCCGATATCCATGGCGCCGGAACGGGACACATCGTATTTCTGGGTCTCCGTGTACTGCATGTTCCCCCTCTGCCAGGTCCGCAGCTGAGTCCCTTCCCCCTCCAGCCTGCCGTCCACCTTGCAGCTGTAGAGCCAGTAGGGAAAATACACTCCTGTCAGCTTCTCGATCTGTTCCGGACTGGCAAAATCCGAGGGCACATACCGCTTCTTCTTCAGCCAGTTTAAAAAGATCTCCGTGGCCTTTTCCCTGTCAACGGCAAAGGGGATCACATAATCCGGGTGGTAATTTCCCTGAAGCCGTCCCTGGAGGATCACGGGGTTGTGGCAGTAGAAGCAGAAAGAGGCCGCCGTAGTCTCGTCCGTGACGATCTCCGCCCCGCAGCTTGGGCAGGTGTAGATCACGGCGTTTTCCGCCCTCTGCGCCTGCCCGGCAGGTCCGGCCTCCTCCCCTGCCCGGCCTCTCCCATCTTCCGGCCCCTGTCCTTTGGCATCTTCTTCCAGCTTTGCCTCCGGCGCGATCTTTTCAAGCTCTTCCTGGGTAAAATGGGAAAGGCAGTATTCACACTGATAATCCTGGGAAGCGGGGTCAAACTGGAGCCCGCCGCCGCAGTTGGGACACTTTATGCTTATGGTCGCCATCTCGTTCTCCTGTCCTGCCCAACCCGGCTACTGTCTGGGTTTGCCGCACTCGCTGCAGAATTTGCCTGTGTTCACCGCGCCGCAGCTGCAGGTCCACGGCCCCTGGGCCGGTCTGGGCTTTCCGCACTCACTGCAGAATTTGCCTGTGTTTTCCGTGCCGCAGCTGCAGGTCCAGGCACCGGACTGACCCCCGGATGCCGCGCCTGCGCCGGAGTTTGGCTGCCCGCCATAGCCCGCCCCTGCTGCCGGACCCGGCTGCTGGCCGTAACCTGCCCCGCCCGCCGCCGGGCCGGACTGCTGGCCGTAACCTCCTCCTGCCGCCGGACCCGGCTGCTGGCCGTAGCCTCCTCCGCCTGCCATGCCCGGCTGCTGGCCGTAGCCCATGGCGCCGGGCTGCATCCCCGGCTGGCCGTAGCCGGGCTGGTTCATCTGCATCTGCTGGTAGTTCATCTGGGAGGCGCCTGCCATGTAACCGCCTGCCGCGTTCATGCCCACGCCCATGCCCATGAATCCGGCCATGGCTCCGTTGGCGTTGGAGCCCGCTGCCTCCAATCCTCTGGCGATGGCGCCCTGCATATAGCCCTCCCGCACAGAGGGGTCGCTGAGCATGGCGCCCTGGTTGCGCATGTTGATCAGCTTCTGAGACTCCTCGTCGTAGGAAATGCTGGCAATGCCCACAGACTGGATCTCCATGCCCCGCATCTGGGTCCAGTCCTCGTCAAGGGTCTCGGACATATATTTTCCAAGCTCCCTGCCTTTGGAGGCCACGTAGGAGATGCGGATGCCGTCGGCTGACATCTGGTTGATGGAAGACTGCAGGGCCTCCAAAAACTCGCTTAAATACTGCTCGTTGATGCTCTGGATCTCAACCTTGTTCTTGTTCTTTGGGATAACCTCGGAGTAAAACTTCAGAGGGTCCGTCACCTTAATGGAATAGGTTCCGTGGGCCCGCAAAAACAGCTCCGCGTTGTAAAACTGGTCAAAGTAATTGATGGGGTTTCGGGTGCCGAACTTGATGCCCTTGATCTCCTGAAGGTTGACAAAAAATACCTTCTGGAGCGTAGGCGTGCTCCCGCCGTATTTTACACGCTGGAAGGATTCTTTCAGCGCGTCTCCGAACTGGCCGTTGAACAGGGAGGGCAGGGAAGAATTGTTAACCGTATAGTAGCCTTCCTCCGCCGTGTAGTCCACCACCTTGCCGCCGTCCACCAGCATCATGAACTGATTGGGATACACATGGATGACAGAACCGTTGGATATGGTGTCCACGGTGCCTTTTGTGTTGGAGCCCCTCCTGATCATCACTCCTGATGTGAAGACGGTCTGATCCCCCATGTCCCCTGCTTCGATGACCTCAAGCCACTGGTCCGCTAAGGAACCGCCTATGGCTGCGGCCGCTGCCTTGATAATTCCCATTGTCGTTATCTCCTCCTCCTACTACTTGTTTGACTTTCTTCTAGCTTACCACAAGATCTATTCTTTTTCAATCCGGTGCAGCTTCCACACCCGTATATCGATGGGAGTCACTCCTGTGCCGCAGTACTCGCAGAATTTGCTTCCCAGACGGGTGATGGGAGCCCCGCAGTTGGGGCAGGTGGCCCCCACGGCGGTGGCATAGTCCCCCGCCTTGGCCGCATCCTGTATGTAGACAAGCTCCATATTGTACCGGTTCTGCTGTTTCTCGGGACCCTTTTTCTCCTGGCGTCTGTCTTTCTCTCCGCTTTCGCCGCCTCTCGTCCCTGCGTCCGGAAAACATTCATAATAATATTCCACAGCGGACTGAATCTTTATGACACACAGGCCCGCCTCCTTCTGGTACCGGGAGATCTCGGTCTGATGAATCTTTACCTGGCCGAACCGCTCCCTCACACCCCGGCTCTGCTGCCCCCGGATGAGAAACTCGGTCTGCCTGCGGAGTTCTTCTGATATTCCGCTGCCTGTCTCCCCCTGTCCCGGCCCGTACCGGATCTTTGCCTGCCCTCCAAGGGTCTTTGCCAGATCCCCTCTCCTCTCCAACCTGGACACATCCTGGCTCTCCAGCGCTTCCAAGTACCCTCTCAGCATGTTCTCGCACCGCTGCTTCCACTGAGCCCAGTGGAACTCCGGAAAATCCTCCTCGATCTGAGGCAGGCATAGCCTGGTCATCCCGGACACGGACTTTGGCGTCTCGGCCAGAATATCCGCCTGGCGCTCCAGCCCATCCTTCAGGGACGGGGTGCCGAACAGGGCCATGGAGAAGATCCTCACCTGCTTCCTCACCCGGAACCAGGCATACACTCCCCCTGACAGCAAAGCCGCCCCTGTCAAAATGCCGATCACCTGCAGGATTCCTATCCCCTCCATAGCCGCCTCCTCCTGGGATTCACCCGGCGGACCGCGATCCACAGACACAGGGCGGACAGGGCTGTCTGAACTGCCGTGCTGATCCCCAGCCACCAGCGCGCCAGCAAACCGGCGGGCGCGTTTCCGGTCCACATTTCCAGAACCGTGATCCGCCGGACATTGCTAAGCTGCCCCTTTATGGCGGCCAGAAAGGACACTGCCGGATTTACCAGAAGCATCCACGTAGTCCCCTGCCCGGCTCCCCCGCTTTCCTGAACCTGGAAGGAGGCCGTGAACCGGCGCAGCGCCAAGGTTCCCAGCACCAGCACCGCCAGGGCGCAGTAGCTGACCGCCGTGGCAATGGTGGTCCTTTTAAACACCGACGAACAGCAGATTCCCATGCTTCCCGCCAGGAGGGCCGTGGAGCCAAAACTTATGAGCAACAATACAATATCCTTTCCCGTCACTCCCCCGTAGACAAACACCAGCGCCAATATGGGAAAGCTGGACACGACCAGCAAAAACACGGTGGACAGGCAGGACATCAATTTCCCCAGCACAATATCCGCGGGAGTCATCCTTGTAGTAAGGAGAAGGTTCAGGGTCTGTCTCTCCCTCTCCCCGCTGATGCTCCCCGCTGTCAGTGCCGGAACAATCAGCAAAAGCATGGCGAACTCAATGGCAGCCCCGAAAATATACAGGCTCAAAAAGCTGGAGTACTGAATCTCCGCCGTAGCCTTTACCTGGGTGACCATGGAGTACATGTCCAAAAGCGCCACCAGGGCCAGAAGACTGTTGCAGCTGAGGATGATCAGGGGAAGCCGGAAAGACCTGGCGCTGACCCGGCTTTCCTGCCTGTATACGGGATTAATTTTCATGGATCAGCACCCTCCCTTCCTCCTCGTGGCTGGTGATCTGGATAAACACAGACTCTAAGTTTCCCCGTTCTCTCATAAATCCGCACAGCCGGACTCCGGCATCCATCAGCTGCTGCAAAAGAGCAGCCTCGTCCTCCCTGTCCCCTGTAAAATTCAGCATAATATCGTTGTGGCGTATGGTCACGGTCTCCACGTACGGGTGGCTCCGCAGAATGTTCAGCGCCTGGTCCCTGCCCTGGTATACCGAGATGCGCAGGGGGCTCTGGACATTGATCTGAT
Organism: uncultured Hungatella sp.; assembly: GCA_947066955.1. Classification (GTDB taxonomy): domain Bacteria; phylum Bacillota; class Clostridia; order Lachnospirales; family Lachnospiraceae; genus UBA3402. The sequence goes on along the minus strand of CAMTAF010000042.1, from coordinate 7,557 downwards.
TTAAGATGTGGTTCATGGTCCCTTCCAGAACCATCCTTCCCTGCTCCACAATGCCGATATCCGTACAGATCTCCGACAATTCCGAGAGAAGATGGGAGCTGATCACCACCGTCTTCTCCTGCTCCCTCAGATCTTTTAAAATCTCTTTAAATTCATATCTGGTTCTGGGATCCAGGCCGGAGGTGGGTTCATCCATGATCAGGATCAGGGGATCGTGGATCAATGCCCTTGCCAGGCACAGCCTCTGCTTCATGCCCCTGGACAGGCCGTCTACATAGTAATCCGTCTTCTCGTCCAGGCCCACCTGTCCCAAAAGCTCCATGCTCCTCTTTCTGGCGGTAAGGCCCGTAAGGCCGTAACAGGAGGCAAAAAGCTCCATGTATTCCGACACCTTCAGATTGTCATATACGCCGAAAAAATCCGGCACATAGCCGATCTTATCCACCATCCCAGCAGGATCCGCCAGAGCGTCCTCACCCTGGATCTCCACCTTCCCTTCATCAGGCAGAAGAAGTCCCGTGAGGATCTTGATGGTGGTGGTCTTTCCAGCTCCGTTAGGTCCCACAAAACCGTACAAAGCGCCCTCTCTCACATGCATATCCAGGCCATCCAAGGCCGCTGCCCGCCCGTACATCTTTTTCAATCCATTGATCGTTACCATCAGTATTCCCTCCCCACAATATCCAGCATAGGAAGCAGCACATTCCAGTTGTAGTCTGTCATATTTTCGTACACATATTTCACTGTAACCGTATTGCCCGGGGACAGATAGGGCGCCAGTTCATAGGCCTCATACACGTCTTTCATAGAATCCATCAGGTCATATTTTCCTGTACTGTGGTTGTAAAAATAGATATTTCCCTGGAACAGGCTGAGACCGCTGCCGGCGGCGGCAAACTCCGGAGAGACCTGGTCAAAGATCAGCTTTTCGATGCGCACGTCATTGCCCAGAGAGTACTCCAGAGTCACCGGGTCCGCGCCGAACAGCGTATTGTTGGCAGAATCGTAGCTGCCTCCAAGGACAACGGGAGTCTTGATCAGGCCGGACCGGAAAATTACCTCGTCACTGCTGGAGTACACGTTAATATCCGAAGCCGCCACGGTCTTCCCCTCCGCCTGGGCCGATTTAAGGAGACCGTTTTCCTCCTTGTCCTCCTGGCCGCAGATGCCCACCACCTTGGCGTTGGGAGAATATTCCGGCATAAAATTGTCCAGATAAAATGTGAGGAGGTTGGTCTTCTCCACCGCATCCACGTAGCTCTCGTCGCTGATGTCCGTCTCCGTAAACCGGCTCTCCCCGGACAGCCAGGCGGCAACCTGATAAGAATTATTTATGGGAACACCCAGCACCTCCAGGCCGTCCAAGGACCGGCTCTCCCCCGGCTCCATATCCCCCAGCCAGATCAGCTTCCCGTACAGAAGTACTGCGCAGTTTTCCATGGTCACCGTGAAATTGCTGGTCACCGTGCCTGTGTATCTCCCCTGGTCCACCTCGATGTCCCCTGAAAATCCGATCCCTTCCGTGTTGGGGACAGCCTTCTCCAGCTGAAAATACCGGGGTTCAAAGGCAGGCACATTCCTGACCGTCATGAGCGTCTCGTCCTGGCGGTGGAAAAGATTGATATTGGGGTCCTCCCCGCCAGTAAAAAGAGGCACCATGCCCGAGGTTCCTGTGCCGTAATAATTCTGAGTCACAGGCTTCACGGAATAGTCGGCCGCCAGGTGAGCCTCGTAGGGCCGGTTGTAGGGGGCCCGGATATTCATGTAGGCTGTCTCGCTGACCGTGTCCCAGGTGGTCTCCATAAAGCGGGCATAGGTGTAAAAGGTATCCCGAAACCGCGTTCTGCTCCCCATGAGCCAGATGATGGCAGTGAACACGGCCGACAGGGCCACAACCCCTGACCGGTAATACTCTGTCAGGTCCCGCTGCTTTAAGAACACATACAGCCCCACTCCTGACAAAAACAGGTAAATGATGATCTCCATGGTGTACAGGCCCATGTTGGGGAGCCTGCGCACATTTCCCGTGTTGATCATATCCCGCACCGACCAGTACTGGCCGGAATTGCCGCTGTAAACCGATTCTGCCAGGCTGTTGATCCTGGTCTCTCCCAGAACCCCCGTGAGAAGGTCATCCAGATAAGACGGGTTCTCCCCGCAGAATTCCGCTATATCCACAAAATCGTAGGCAGCCACGGCCACGGTCCCCCGCCGGTAGGTGACAGAAGACAGCAGGGGCCAAGACTCGTCGGCCATGACAATATTGCCTCCCGACAGGGCAAACTCCACGCAGGGGATCTCCAGCAGCGCGTCCCCTGGTTTGTCCTTGGCATAGTCCGCCCCCATATCGATCTGCCGGATCTGAGGATCCTCATACATCTCCTCCAAAAGCTCCGGCGCGAACCGGCCCAGGGTATCATCCACCCTCATGCCGGTTCCCAGGATCATGGTGCCTCCGCCCCGCACCCACTCAATCAGCACCTGGCTCTGCTCCTCCGACAGGTCCCGTATCCGGAAATTGCTGATGAGCATCACGTCAATCATGTCCAGCCCCAGCTTCTCCACCGGAAAATTATGGGTGTTAAAGGCAATGGTTCTGGTCCGGAGCATCCCGTAATCCACCCCGATCCCGTTCCAGGTATTCATCAGGCTCTCCGGAGTGTCACTTAAAATCCCTACAAACAGTTCCGGCACATCCAGGCTGAAATCCATCTTCAGGCGTTTGTGGACCACCTGGTTTCCTCTGGCGTCCTCCACTGTCACAAACAGCTGGTCCGACCGGTTCCCCATGGGAATATAGAGATATTTTTCCAGGCTCTCCCCTGCCTCCATCTCAAGAGGGTAAGCATACTGGTACACCTCATAATCCGATTCCATGGACAGCACCTTCAAGGTTCCCTCAAACCGCTCTTCTCCCTGATTGTCCAGGCTCACGTCCAGGGGCACATACCTGCCCCCTTTGGCCGTGTTATCGTACCCGTAGGTCGCCTCCATGGCAATGCTGCCTCCAAACAGCAGCCCTTTTGTCTCCTGGTATTCGGAACCCCAGGAGACAAACACAGCAAAAAGGGCCAGCAAAAACGCAAGCGGCCCTGTGACTGCACATTTCCTAATACTCATGCCGTCCTCCCAGCTCTCCGAAATGTTCTTTGTTGATGTCAAAGTCAACCTGGAGCTTCACCGTGAACACCGTACCCTCAAGGTCACTGGTCACTCCTATGGTCCCTCCGTGCATATCTACGATATTCTTGGCTATGGCAAGGCCAAGCCCCGTCCCCCCGGTGTTGGTGGACCGGGACTGCTCCACCCTGTAAAATTTCTCAAACAAGAGGGGAAGCTCCTCCCTGGGGATCACGTACCCGTAGTTGATGACAGACACGGCCACAATGGTCTCCGAGGCCTGGATCTTCACCAGGATCTTTTTCCCCTCTGCCCCGTACTTGATGGCATTGTTGATCAGATTGTCAAACAGCCTGGCCAGCAGGTTGCCGTCAGCGCTGATGATCTTGGCCGGGACATTGCTCTGGAGCTCATAGGCCAGATTCTTGTCCATGAAGTTGGGGTAGAACTCCTCCAGGAGCTGGCTCAAAAGCTTTACAATATCCACCTTGGACACCCTCATGGACACCTTGCCGTAGTTTAGCTTTGTAAAACCGAACAGGTCCTCAATCAGCTTCTCCAGGCGCTTGGCCTTGGTGTAGGTGATATCCAGGTACTTTTTCTTCATCTCCGGAGGCAGATTGGTTGGGCCGGACAGCAGTTCCAGATATCCGATAATGGAGGTCAGGGGCGTCCTAAGGTCATGGGCCACATTGGTGATCAGCTCATTTTTCGTCCTCTCCGACTCCCTCTCCTTGTCCATCAGCTGCCGGATATCCGCCACCATCTTGTTTAAGTTGGCGGCCATGGCCGAGAACTCGTCGTCCCCGATCACCTCCACAACCGTGTTTAAGTCTCCCTCGGAAATGTTCTGTATGGCGGAGGAAAGCCTGGTGATATAATTCATGGACTTTCTCTGCAGAAGCAAAAAGGTGACAGAAAAGGTAGCGATCCCCCCTAAGACATACAAGAGAATGATAATGGAGCTGGGATGATAAAATACGGTCTGAAGGGAACCTTCCTTTCCCTGCTCCACAGCGTACTCTCCCAGCATGGTTAAATTGGTCACCAGAAACAGATCCACCAGGCAGGCGAAGATGGTGCTGTAGATGATATTGGTGATAACCCTGGTGTGAAAACGCCGGCTCATATCATTTTTCAATTTTGTACCCTACCCCCCACACTGTGGTGATGATCTTGTTTTGTCTCGTGTCTTCCTTCATCTTTCCTCTGAGGCGGCGGATATGTACCATAACCGTGTTGTTTGCCTCATAGACCTTTTCATTCCACACCTTTTCAAAAATCTCGTCCGTGCTGAACACCTTCCCCGGGTTGGAGGCCAGAAGGTATAAAATGTCGAATTCAATGGGAGTCAGCTTGATCTCCTCCCCGTAGACCGTCACCTTGTGGTTGTCCTTATTGATCACCAGCCCCTTGATGGAGATCTCGTTCTTGTCCGCCTCCCTGGCCCCGCTGTTGGGATTCAGCTGGGTGTAGCGGCGCAGCTGGGACTTGACCCTGGCGGTCAGCTCCAGGGGATTAAATGGCTTCACCACATAGTCGTCAGCCCCAGTCCCCAGCCCCAGGATCTTGTCTAAATCCGTGGACCGGGCACTGAGCATGATAATGGGGATGTTGTTGGTCTCCCGAATCCTCTTGCACATCTCCAGGCCATCCATGCCAGGCATCATGATGTCCAGAAGCACCAGATGAACCTCCTCTTTCTCCAGGATCTTTAATCCATCCTCGGCATTGTCTGCCTTAAATACTCGATATCCGTCGCTGACCAGGTAAATCTCCACCAGGTCCGCGATCTCCTTCTCGTCATCTACTACCAGAATGCTGATCTGCGGCATTAGGGTTCCTCCTTTATCTTGGTATCGGCACGCTCCGTACTATGGAACCTGCCAGGTCGTCGGAAGGCATCTTAAAAACGCTGCGTGTTTGCCTTCCTCCTAATCTATTAAGTCAAAATTATACAATGTCACCACCTGCCAGGGTGATAACCTGCCCGCGCTTCAACGTGCTTCTTATTATATCATAAGAATTCTCTCTTTGCCTTACATTTTCATTAAAAAATACTAGGGAATCTATGTCAGACGGGGGAGAGGATGGGAATCGTAACAGTTCAGATGAGACCCTTGAACTGTTACTGAGAATCCCCTTTTCAGAACTCTTTTTCACACAAATCCATTTACAGTATTTTCCCTGTCTGGTATAATGGAAGTGCGCTGATGCGCACGCAGGCCAACACCCCTGGCGGGCGGTGACCTGAGATCACTTTATTTAGAGTCCTATTCTCAATAGACAGAAGGCAGGTGAAGCGATGACAGAGAAAGAACTGCTGCAGCGCAACATTGAGGAATTCTCAAGAGTACAGGATTGGATGCTCTTGTCAGAAAAAAATTCAGAGCCATACAGGGCCATGAGAAAACGGTATGTGGAATTGAAGATTATCCTGATGGCTTCTGGCGTCAATCTCAGTGAGCTGGATATGATAAAAGAATAATCGATCGAGTGGTGTTATTTCGAATTCGGAATAACACCGCCGTGCGTACCGTTCGGTACACGGCGATTCCTCAGTTTTCACATACTTTCAGGTAATTACGAAAGTATGCAATGATATGGTTAAAGTCCATGCCGTACCCCTGTTTTTATGCTATGCAGCTATCACAGAGGACGCGTACAGATTGCATGGCCGTTTCCCATGAGATACCCGCCGCATAGCTGTTTTTCTTTTGGTAGCTTTCCCAGAACTCCCGCATGGCGGGGCTTGTTTCAATCTCGTCTAAAAGGCGGTGATACTCCGACAATGCGTTTTCACTCGCACGCTTGCGGCAAGTAGCGGTAAGCGCGTCGGCAAGGATTTTTCGGTCAATCTGCATATCAACATTTTGCAGGATATGTAAATCGTAAAAATCCCGCATCCGCGTATTCAGCGTTGCCCGCACAAGTATCGTTTCAATCTTCTCCGCAAGCACCGTTTCAAGAGTGTACGCCCACAAGGAAATATACCTCTGCTCAAACATCAGCTTGTAGTGGTAAGCGATTTCGGCGGGGGTTATCACGTCCCCCGTCGATATGTCGATTTTCAAAGGGATACACATGGATTAAATCTTTTAACTGTCTTGAAGTCTTTATCATCAGAGCAGCACCCCCATTGTTTCCCTGATTTTCTTTTCCAACCGCATTTTTGACGCATACGCCATAAGGCGGGATAAGTTTTTATCCCTGCGCCTCATATACTCTTTGAGCGCGTAATTAAAAGCTGCAATATCCATTTCTGACCGCTTGCGGACAATATCGCAAATGGTACGCTCCATATCATAAACAATCAGCTTATGTCCACCCGGCGAGGCTTTTTCACATACGCCCATTTTATGCCACTCTCTTTTCACATAGACGACCTTAACGCCTTTTTCGGCAAGCACAGGGTTGTTATATTTTGCCGCCACTGTTACCGTCAAGGGGACAGGCTCTTTCTCCGCGAGACCATGCAGATACAGAGCGGTTTCATGAGAATACACCACTTTAGGAATTTGGGCTTGCAGTAGATACATTTCGTCCGGCCATGCGTCGGGGGAAATATAAATGCCATGCGCCGCCTTTTCAAACCCCGCGCTTTTTACATATTCATAAAAATAATCTTTCGTAATACCTGCCGCGACAACGTCCGCAGTTTTCAAAATACCATAGTTCTCCGCAATCATTTTTTCAATAATTTGCTTTTTCAAAAGATTCACCAACTTTCATACGGATATTATATCCTAAAATCCGTATGAAAGTCAATGCACATGCCGTTCCGGCCCCATCCCTACTCTTCCTTCTCCACCGGGACAAACACCCTCTTATTCCCCGGCACCTGGGACTCCCTCTCCTTCTTCACCGCCTCCACGGCTTCCTGGCAAAAAGTCTCCTGGGCGCAGACGGCGGTCTTGCCCCTCCTGTCGATCCTGGCGTAGCTGCCGTCCGGCTGGAGCACATGGGCCTTCACGTTGTCCGCCAGCTGCACAGCCAGGATGTGGATGGCCTTCTCCCTAAGCTTCTCATCCAAGATGGGGAACATGATCTCCACCCGGCGGTCCAAGTTCCTGGGCATCCAGTCGGCGCTGGCCATGTACACCTCCGGGGACTCGTCGTTCTCAAAATAGAAGATCCTGATATGCTCCAGGAAATTTCCCACAATGGAGCGGACCGAGATATTCTCGCTCAAGCCCGGCACACCGGCCCTCAGGCAGCAGATTCCCCTGACGATCAGGTCGATCTTGACCCCGGCGCAGGAGGCCTCGTAGAGAGCTGCGATAATGTCCCTGTCGCACAGGGAGTTGACCTTGGCGATGATCCTGGCCTTTCTCCCAGCCCTGGCGTGATCTCTCTCCCTGGCGATCATCCGCAGAAACCGCTTTCTCAGCCAGATGGGCGCCACGGCCAGCTGGTTCCACTGGAGAGGCTCCGAGT
>CAMTAF010000041.1 GCA_947066955.1 uncultured Hungatella sp. | reverse complement strand
CTGCGACTTCCTGGTCCCAAACCAGGCGCTCTAGCCAAACTGAGCCACACCCCGACATGCACAAATTCACGCTTTTTCACAACGCAAGAGTTATTATATACTAAGCGCTTTTTCTTGTCAACTACTTTTTAACGATTTATACAAATTCCTCCAGGCCTTCCGCAGCTGCTGCCCTGCTGTTCTAAAGATACCTCTGGTCGTAATGGACCGTTCCGTCATCATCCAGAGTCATAATCATGTAGGACGGTCTGTGGCCCTCCTGGCGGGGATAGGACAGGCTTCCCGGGTTCAGCACCGTGACTCCTCCTATGTAGTCCAGGAAGGGTCTGTGGGTGTGGCCGTACATGGCAATATCGCATCCCCGGCTCCTGGCCTCCTCCGCCAGGCCCTCCGGCCCCATGGATACCCCATAGTAGTGGCCGTGAGTCAGCAGGGCCCGGTGAGGGCCGATCTCCAGCTCCAGCTCCCTCTCCAGCCTGGAAAAGAAATCATTGTTTCCCAGGACCATGGCCATCATACAGCCCTCCCCGGCCCACTCCGGGATCCACTGCTCGCTCCCCTCCGCGTCCCCCAGATGGATCAGCATGTCAAAGGGCTTCTCTTCTTCGATCACAAGCTTTAAGTTCTCATCTCTCCTGTGAGTATCACTGACAATCAGGATCTTCTTCATCACTCTTCCTCCCCGTACAGGCTCTTTAGCTTTGCCTTCATGGCTTCCAGAGCCTTTCCTCTGTGGCTGATCTCATTTTTCTTCTCAATGGGAATCTGGGCCGATGTTACCCCGTATTCCGGCAGGTAAAAAATAGGGTCATAGCCGAATCCCCCGGTGCCGGCCGGCTCATGGGCGATTAGGCCTTCCACCGTTCCCTCGGTGAACAGCTCCCTGCCGTCCGGAAGCACCGCGGCGATGGCGCTGACAAATCGGGCTGTCCTCTCCTCCTCCTCAGCCTCCGCCAGCCGGTCGATGATCACCTGGTTTTTGATCTCATAGGATGTATCCTCCCCCAGATACCTGGCGGAGTAGATCCCCGGTTCCCCTCCCAGATAATCCACTACCAGACCGGAATCATCGGCCAGGACGATCCCTCCTGTCTGTTTCCACACAGCTCTGGCCTTGATGGCGGCGTTCTCCCCAAAGGTGGAGCCGTTCTCCTCCGCGTCGCAGGATGCGCCCGCCTCCTTCATGGAGAGCACCGGAAATCCCAGATCAGCAAGGATCAGCCGCACCTCCCGCATCTTTCCCTCATTGCCTGTTGCAAATATGATCTTGTGTTTCATAGTCTGTCCTTCCTCCTAGTATATCCTTTCAGGCACAGGTTGCACTGATACCGCTCCTCCAGCCGCTCCCATGACTGTCCGTCGTAGCTTATATATCCTTCCCCGTCTGTCACATCCGCCCCCGCCGTCATCTCATCGGCCTGATATTCCACTGCCAGGGGATGAACCGCCTCCGGGGTCTCCACCTCCAAGATGATGGCGAACCTCTCTCCCGCTTCAAGCCTTTGGGGTTCTTTCAAAGCTACGGTGTAAAATCCTCCATACTCCATGATTCCCTGGGCGATCAGCTTTCTTTCCCCAAAATCCGCCTCTCCCTCCCCGGGGCGGGCCAGGTAGATGCTGTAAGAAGTCTCTTTTTTGGTGGCGTAAAATCCCACTGCCGCCAAATCCTCCGGCCCCTCTGCCCGGTATACATTGGCCCCCCAGGCCTTCTGGCGGCTGTACCCCACCTGGCCTACCCAGCCGCACAGATCGCTCTGGTAGATCCGGTGGTAATTGTCCGTTTTCTCAATTCCGGTGTACACCAGGCCGTTGCCCCCGATGTTGCTGTCATAGTAGGATACATAAAAATACCCGCCGTCTCCAAAATCCTGGCCCCAGCTGCTGACACACAGGAAAGCCCCGTCCCCGGGAGGCTCCTTGTTAAATTTCTCCTTGGGATAGTTGTCATCCCACCCCACAATGACCACGTCGTGGTTGGGAATCTCCTCCCCCTCATAGCAGTAGGAGCTGTTCTCAACGCTGTAGTAGGGGGAACGGCTCATGGCATCCACAATGGACGTATAGAGAGAGCTCTGTACTCCTCCCCAGAGAAACACCGCCTTCTTGACGGCCCTGAAATCCCGGGATGGCAGCATCCGAATCTCCTGGACATGAACCGCCGGGGCCAGGCCCTCAGGAGAAACGTGATCCCCATAAGGATCCTCCGCCTCAAGCACCGGCCCCTGCCATGACAGCAGATAAGCCATGGACATGGTATACTCCCCACCCTGGCTCTGGTCTAAAGAAAAGCTGTTGCGCAGAGACATATGGTCAGCCGAGAATTCCAGACGCTCCCCGGGCCCCATAGCCGTCTCCAGGGCTGTCAGGGAGGCGAAGGACCAGCAGGTTCCGTAACTCCCCTGATCCTTAACCTTCGCGGCCCTGCCGTTTTCCCGGTAGTCGTAAGCGGCCGGAACCTTCACACGGACACCGGGGCTTTTGTCCTCCAGCCGGACCTGGAGGCTTCCCGGCTCCATGGCTGCCTCATAATCAAAAGCCGCGCAGACGGCTTCCAGAGGAATGTACAGGCTGTCTTCCCTTTTTTCCGGTCCCTGTTTCAAATACCTCTTCCTGGGCACCGCGCCCGGGATACGCTTTGGAGATCCCTGACCTGTCCACATGACCTGGCTTCCCGGCTCCAGAACCGCCCATGTCTCTCCCTGCTCCAAAAAAATCCGGGAATCCTGGTATTCCAGGACGCTGATTTCCAGCCCATCCCTGACAAACCAGGCGGGAACCAGAATCTCCAGAGTGCCGCTGCCGGCGGGAAGTCCCTGGCAGACCCGGCTCTCCTCTCCTGTCCCCTTCTTTTCACGGACATTTTCAAAATCGGCTCCGATTTTTACACACAGATTCCCCGGCTCCGGAAACCTTGCCCTGAGGCGCCGCTCCTTTTTTCCTTCCTCCCGCCGGGCAATCCCGTCCTGGCCTTTTGCCGCCTCCCCGGATTCCCCGCTGTCCGTCCCGGCCAGACTGCCCCGCCCCGGCTCTCCCGATTCGGCTGGCTCGGCCCGGCTCTCCCCGCCTGGCTCTCCCGGTCCGCCTGCCTCGGCCCGGCTCTCCGCCTGCGTATCCCGGTCCTCCAAAACTTTCAGACGGCAGCCTCCCAGGCACAGCGCCGCGGCAGCCACGGCAGCAGCCATGACGCCCCAGACAAATCCGGCTCTCCGCCGTCTTGAGACTTTCATAGGCTTTCCGCTCTGTTCCTGTTTCTTGACGGCGGCTTGGGACCCATAAACTGATAGAAATAGGTCTTCATCATCCCGTTGTAGATCTTCCTGTTTTTGTCCGCTTTTCTTCCGATATATTTCTCCGCATCCTCGTAGGCCGTGATGATGTAGGCTGACCAGGAGTCAAGGGCTCTCATCCGCTCTCCCAGCTCTCTGTACAGTGCCGGAAGATTCTCTTTCTCCTCAATCCGCTCCCCATAAGGGGGATTGGCGATGAGAAAACCATATTTTTTCGGGTGGCTTAAAGCGCTGACGGGGCGTTGCTGAAAATGGATCATGTGGCCTACCCCCGCCGCCTCCGCGTTGGCCCTGGCCGCCCTGATAATATCCCCGTCAATGTCGTATCCCTGGATATCTGCCTGGGCCTCCCTGTCCACCAGTTCGTTGGCCTCATCCATAGCGTCATACCAGCGCCTCTTTCCCCCCAGGCTGCCCCACTCTTCCGCCAGGAAGGAACGGTTCATCCCCGGAGCCATATTAGCGGCCATCATGGCAGCCTCAATGGGAAATGTGCCGCTGCCGCAGAAGGGGTCCACCAGAATCCTGTCCTTTTTCCACGGTGTCAGCAGGAGCAGGGCCGCGGCCAGGGTCTCCGTGATGGGGGCTCTGCTTATGAGAGTCCGGTATCCTCTCTTGTGGAGGGAATCTCCGGATGTGTCCACTCCCACCGTAACCTGGTCCTTGTATAAAAACACCCGCAGAGGGTAACTGCTCCCTGTCTCCGGAAGCACCGATATGCCCCGCGCGCTTTTCAGCCTCTCCACCATGGCCTTTTTCATAATCTTCTGGATATCCGACGGGCTGAACAGCTTGCTCTTGATCGAGGAGGCCTTGGCGACCCAGAACTTTCCATCCTCCGGGATCAGCTCCTCCCATGGGATGGCCCTGGTATTTTCAAACAGCTGATCAAAGGTCTCTGCCTGAAAGCTTCCTGCCTTCAGAAGCACCCTCTCCGCTGTGCGCAAAAAGATATTGGCCCTGCAGACAGCCTCGTCATCCCCCAGAAATGTGACCCTTCCATCCTCAACCAGGGTAATGTCATAGCCTAAGTCTATAATCTCCCTCTTCAGTACCGCCTCCAGCCCAAAGTGGCATGGGGCGATCAATTCATATGTCTTCTTCACCGGCATCTCCTCACTGGCGGCAGAAAGATCACAAGCTGATCTCTTTTACCTTATTGTTCTCAAAATCATAGATGGCAAACAAGGTTCCATCCAGGATCCCGTAGCTGTTGGGATTGCCGTCTTTTGGCAGGGATGTGGAACCTGGATTTAAGAGGTAACAGTCCCCCATGGTCTCCGCCACCGGCAGATGAGTGTGTCCGTGAATCAAAATATCCCCCGGCCTCATAGGCGGCAGAACATCCTCATTGTAAACGTGTCCGTGGGTAGCGTAGAAAGTTCTGCCGTTCAGGGACAGCAGGGCGTAGTCCGCCATCATGGGAAATTCCAATACCATCTGATCCACCTCTGAATCGCAGTTTCCCCTGACCGCGTAAATCTGATCCTTGTACTCATTGAGCATGGCAAAAACCTGTTTCGGGTCATATTCCGCCGGCAGTTCATTGCGGGGACCATGATATAAAATGTCTCCTAGCAGGATCAGGCGCTCCGCCCCTGACTGTCTGTACGCCTCCAGGGTCTTCCTGCAGTAATAAGCGGATCCGTGGATATCGGACGCGAACATGTATTTCATATGAGATTTCCTCCTAGTATGATAAATGATAGCGGCACGCGCCGCTTCGCGGCGCCTGCCAGGTCGTCGGGACTTTCACAGTCCATTTTAAAACTCCCGCCTCTGTCTGTCAACTGATTCCGGGGCTAAACCGGCCAGTTTGCCCCTGTGCCTTAACAGTACACCATATAGTTCCCTCTGTATGCCGCCAGGCCTCCGGCCGTGTTGACTACCTGGTAGCCCCTGGCAGAAAGATGATTGCACACCATCATGCTCTGCCCCCCTCTGGCGCAGTAGAATACCAGGGGGACCCCCTTGGGAAACGGAAGGGGGGCTCCGGATTGGATCATGTCCTCCAGCTCCTCAAAGGGAAAGCTGACCGCGTTTATCAAATGGGAATATCGAAAAGCCCTCCGGTTTCTCAAATCAATGAGCTCCATAGGGCGTCCATAACAGATCCAGCACTCCAGCTCTCTCATACTGATTGTCGGGTAATTCATATTCATCACCTGTCCTTTTTATTACCAGTATATGTAAAAAGCCGCCCCATGACCACGGGGCGGCTTGACTGACAGCTTCTCAGCGCTGGCTGCTGTTTCTGCTGCTGTTCTGGTTATTGTTCTGGCTGCTGTTTCTGCTGCTGTTCTGGCTGTTGTTCTGGTTGTTGTTCTGATTGTTGTTCTGGCTGTTGTTCTGGCTGTTGTTCTGATTATTGTTCTTGCAGTTTCTGAAATCATTTGCCATGGTAGTCATACCTCCTGAAAATTTTTTGTTAAGCTTTGTTACAAGGACTAGTATGGCTCTTTCCGGCTGGTTTATACTTGCAATTGCTTTTTTTTCGAGGATATATTATAATAAAAAATGGAGTGCAGGTTTCCCTTAGACCTGATAATCCTTATTAGATGGATGATACTCCCCTCAAGTTAACGGAGCTTCTCCCCTGAAGCTCCCCATGAAGAGGAAAGGGCCGGACATCCCCTGTCCGGCCCTTTCCTCTGTCTTAATCCTTAATCCTCATGTTCTCAATCCAATCAGTCTCCCAGCATATTCTTGATCCTCATAGGAGCCCTGTAATTCCACGGGGAAGTTTTGATCCCCGTCTTATAGGTAGAAGCATGTACCACCTGTCCGTTGCCTATGTACATGGCTACATGGTTGACTCTGCCGCCTTTTCCGTAGAAAATTAAATCTCCCGGCCTCATCTGGTCCGCGCTCACATCCACTCCCTGCTGGGACTGGGAAGCGGAACTGCGGGCAATGGTAACGCCCGCTCCGTGGAGCATCACATATTTGACAAAGCCGGAGCAGTCGGCGCCGGTGTGAGGGTCATTGCCCCCTGCCCGGTATCTCCCGCCCACAAACTGAAGGGCAAATGCCACCAGCCCCTGTCTGCGGCTGTCGGAAATCTCCGCCTCTGTGGGAGTCTCCTCCTCCGGAATCTCCGCCAGCTCCAGATCACTGGCATCGATCTCGTCCTTCTCCACCACGGAGACGCCTTCCTCCTCCACGGAGAGATAACCTGTCTGATCTCCAACCTGGACCTCCATCCAGCCGTTTCCCTCATCCGCGAGGATTATGTATGCCTCCCCCTGGGTCGCCTGTCTCAGGACATCGTAAGAATCCATAGAAACATATACCGGGTGGTCGCCTGCCTCGATGCTGGCCACATAGTCGCCGTTGCTGAAGGCCGGTCCTCCTATAACCTCATCGGCTCTGGCTTCAACCGCGCCTCCCCATGACATCAAGCCGCATATCATCAATGTACAAATTCCGTATCCTAACTGTTTACCTCTCATATTAACCTCTGTCCATCCTTACTGCCTGTCCCAAAAGACCGGCGGATTATTTTTTAATTTATTACAAATCTGTTAACTATATTAAGCATTATATTTCATAGTTGTTAATTTGTCAAGCAAAAATGGCCTCAAAACCGTTACAATTTGGTTTCAAAGCCATTTTTTAGGATAAAACAAATATTTTAGAGGCAAATAGAAAGCCCCGGAGGGCCTATCTTCTCATGTTCCGCACAACGGAGATGATAAGCCAGATCAGGGCCAGAGGCACGATCACGGGAGCCAGAAAGGCGAAGATCCCTCCCACAATGGCGATCACCAGATAGATTACGCTGAACACGATCAGAGCTAACAGCAATTTCCAGTACCATTTATTCAGATTCAGCACATGGAAGGTTCCGCCGGTCTCATAAGAAGGATCCTCGTACCTGTCGGCCTCCCCTCCATATTCATACGCGCCGCTCTGGTACCCGCTTCCCCCGCTGTCCGTGGTATCCTCGATGGTCCTGGCAATGAGGCGGGGATCCCCGATCTCCTTTATCACTTCCTCCTCCAAGCGGCCTTTTCTCACTTCTTCCGTAATATATCCGTCATAGTAACGTATATTCTCTTCCACCACCCCCGGAGGCACATCACCTGTAAGCGCCCGGCGCAGTGTCTGAAGGAATTCTTCTTTTCTCATGCGGTTCTCCCTTAACATCTTTCGAGTTTTCCCTCACGGGTTGATTTGTCTAGTTTACCATGTTTCACCTTTCTGGTAAATATTTTCCCTATAAAATAAGTGTAAAATTTTCCTGGGGCAACGGAATCCGTCTCATACCGTCTTTTCTTTCAGGATGCCCTTTCGGTAGGCGTTGATCAGTTCTTTTAGGTCCTCGATTCTCTCTGTCAGTTCTTTTCCCACATCGGTGTCCCCCACCATGATCCTGCGCTTCATCTTTTCCACAATGGTGACCCGGGGGGTATTCTCCTTTCCCGGACAGAAGGGCTTGTGCTCCGCTAAGGCCAAATGCCTGGAGTTGTGGATGAGGGTGTATCCGGCGATCCCTGTCTTGCTCTGGTAGGCCTTGGAGAGTCCCCCGTCTATGATATACAGCTTGCCCCCCGCCTTTATGGGGGTCTCCCCATCCTTGATCTTTACGGGCACATGGCCGTTGATGATATGAGAACCCTTTGTGGGAAGGCCAAACTCTTCCAGGATCTTGTCACAGTACTCCTCCCTGACGCTCAGCTGATAGTAGGGATTCATAACCTCCTTATGAGTATTTTTCTCTGCGATAAAATAATGCTCAAATGTGGTCATTTTATCCTTCCCGTAGACAGGAGATTTCTCCCCGCACCACAGATACCACATAAAATCCCTGGCAAAGTTTTTGTCAGGGCTGCCCTCTGGCAGGAAATAGGCGCTCTGCACAATCTTGTCGATCATATCCATCAGCCCCTTCCCCCTGTATGGGATCCCGAAAAACTCCATCTCGTCAAAGCTTCCGTCTTTCTTCATGGGGATGCATCCGTGGTAGAGGAGCTTCTGGTTGTAGGTCTTATACATAGCTCCGTGGGAATACAGGAATTTCACATGCTTGTGAAGAAGCTGGCTGTGCTTAAAAGAAAGCTGCAGAGTGTGAAGAAGCTCCTCCTCCTCCTTTGTCAACTTCAGCGGGTCTTTGGGGTCAACGGTGGGGAACTCCATGTCCAGCATCTCATAGGTTTTGCCCTCCACGTTCACTGTGCCGTGCTCAAAATCCACATTTTCCAGAAGACGCCTCCTGTCCATCTGGTACTCGGGATGGCGCCGGATAATCTGCCCCTCAATCTTAAACTGCATAATGGCGATGGCCTTGTGCATCTTGGCCACCAGACCCGGGTCCACGATATCGTAAATATTCTCATCCAGGATGTGGGGGACAAACCTGGAACAGGGGTCATTTTTGTACACACTGGCCGCGAACATGGACAGAGGGCGCAGGTTGATCCCATAGCCGTCCTCCAGCACATCAAAGCTGTTGTAGCTGATGGCGATCCTGAGCACATTGCAGATGCAGGCCCGGTTGCCTGTGGCCGCTCCCATCCAGGAGATATCATGATTGCCCCACTGGATATCCACATCGTGAAAACGAGTCAGTTCATCCATGATCAAATCCGCCCTGGGACCCCTGTCAAAGATATCCCCGATAATATGGAGACTGTCAATGGTCAAATTCTGGATCACCCGGCACAAGGCGATGATAAACTTGTCCGCAACATCGATATCGATAATCGACCGGATGATCTCCGTGTAATAGACCTTCTTGTTCTCCCCGTTGTAATCCACATGGAGAAGCTCGTCGATAATGTAGGCAAATTCTTCAGGAAGCTTTTTTCTCACCTTTGACCTGGTATACTTGGAGGACACCACCTTGCAGATCTCCACCAGCCTGTAGATATTGATCCGCTTCCACTCGTCAGTGGCCTTTCCCTCAGAGGACAGCTGATGGATCACTTTCTCCGGATAATAAATCAGATTGGCCAGCTTCTCCTGATCCTCCTCCGGGATCACATAGCCAAAGGCCTCCTTGATCTTCTCCCGTATGATTCCTGAGGAGCTTCTCAGCAAATGAATGAACGCCTCGTGTTCTCCGTGAAGGTCGCTGAAAAAATACTCCGTTCCCTTGGGAAGCCCCTTGATGGCAGTCAGGTTGATAATCTCGCTGGAAGCAGCCTTTGCCGTGGGGTATTCTCTGGCCAGAAGTTTTAAGTACGCTAAATCTCTCACTATAGATTCCTCCTGATTTTCGCTGTAGGGCCGATGGCCTCCGTATTTCTGTTCACAGGCTGACTGTAAACGTAACCTTGCGTTTTCTCTATTAATATAGTAACATAAACCGTAGTGATTCACCAGTATTAATCTAAGAACAAAAGGAGAACCTCTATGGAACAGCTTTATATTTTGGGAACCGGCAACGCCACTGTCACACGCTGCTACAATACCTGCTTTGCCCTGAAAAATCCCTGGGACCAGTTTTTCCTGGTTGACACCGGCGGCGGCAACGGCATCCTGCGGATCCTGGAAGATATGGGCATGGATCTTGGCCGGATCCACCACATCTTTATCACCCACGAGCACACGGACCACCTTCTTGGCATCGTGTGGCTCATCCGGGTCATCGCTACCCGCATGAAAAACGGCCGGTACGAGGGGGATCTGAACATCTACTGCCATGAGGATCTGCCTGAGACCATCACCACCATCTGCCGCCTGACAATACAGGGAAAATTTTTCAAGATGATCGGAAGCCGCATCCACCTGATCCCTGTCCGCGACGGCCAGACCGTGCAGATCCTGGACTACCCGGTAACCTTTTTCGATATCCGCTCCACCAAAGCCAAACAATATGGCTTCACCACTATCCTGGAAAACGGAAAACGGTTCACCTGCTGCGGCGACGAACCCTTTAATCAGGAATGCGAAGCCTATGTAAAGGGAAGCGACTGGCTGACCCACGAGGCTTTCTGCCTCTACAGCCAGAGGGAGAAATTCAAACCCTATGAAAAACACCACAGCACCGTGAAGGATGCCTGTGAGCTGGGAGAAAGGCTGGGGATCCAAAACCTGATCCTTTGGCACACAGAGGACAAGAACATCAAAAACAGGCAGAAACTGTACCTGGAGGAGGGAAGGCCCTGTTTTTCCGGCAATCTGTATGTGCCGGAGGATCAGACCATTATCACCCTCTCGGCTGACCCGCAGTGATCCGGGTCAGCCCCACCTGCGCTATGCCTGGTTCTCCTCCGCCCTCTGGCTTTCGCCGGAGGCCCGGCTCTCCTCCGATTCCTGGCTTTCGCCGGAGGCCTGGCTCTCCTCCGCTCCCTGACTCTCTTCCGATGCCTGGCCCTCCTCCGGCGTCTGGCTTTCGCCGTCCGGCGGTATCTTCTGAGGCGTGGGCCCTCCCGGAATGGCCGGGTCCGCCATCTGATACTTTCTGTAATACTCCTTTGTCTCCTGTTTCTTCACTGTATCTCCCCTGTTCATGGCCAGAAATTTCACGATCTCGTAGCAGTCGATCCAGATCTCATTGTTTCCCTCCTTCTGGGACTCGTCAAAGATCAGCTGGATTCCGAAATGGAGGTGGGGGTCGTCGATATTGTTGGTGTTCTCCGTCCTGCTGTATCCTGTCCTGCCCAGATACCCGATCACATCTCCTGCCTGTACCACGCTTCCCTCTCTGAGAGATTTGTGATAAGGAAAATTCTTTCTCAGATGCGCATAGTAATAGTATCTTTTCCCGTCAAAGCTGCGGATTCCCAGCCGCCATCCGCCGTACTGATTCCAGCCCATGGCCTCCACATAGCCTGACTCCACGCAGATCACCGGAGTTCCCACCTGCCCCATCATGTCGTGGCCTAAGTGCTGGCGTTTAAAGCCATAACTTCTGGCTGCCCCGAAATCATCATAGTCATTGTAGGGATAATTTTTCGCAATAGGAGAAAATGCCTTTAAGCCGTACTTGGTGACCCAGACCACATCCTCCCCTGCTTTCTGATTTTTCTGCAGCACATATTCCGGGGCCTGGGACACCGGGATCTCCACCTGGAACTGCCCCACCATGCCTCCCAGGACTGCCCCATAAGCCTCAAGATAGTAGGGATAATACTTCATGTCCGCCGTGATCTCCTCCAGCTTCTCCCCGCCAAGAATCCGTTCCGCTATTGCCTCCATGTCCGCTGCCTTGTACTTAGAGAAATCTCCCCCGTATCGGGCGCCTAAATAAGCCAAAAGCTCAATCCAGTTTAAATGAATCTCTGACTGACAGGTGTCAACATCATAGCGGAAGGCTTTCTCCATAGCCTCCTTTGTCACCTGAAAATCCACCCACTTGATATAATCCTTTTTCTCGCCGCTGTCTGTCGTCGCCTGACTTCCTTCGCTGCCGTCCTGCTGCGCCTGACTTTCCCCGGCTTCGCCTTGCCTCTCCCCTTGAAGCTCTGTCCCGCTCTCTGCGCTGGCAGACTGCCCCTCGGCCGGGACGCTGTCAGATCGGAAATCCCCCAGAGGCGACAACAATATAAGAAACGCGGCCAGGAGCGCGCACTCCAGAGATATAACCAAATTAATAAAATGAGGCGGACGGCTGCTGTTCATACTCAGATTCCTTTCCCAAAATCCTTTCCCCTGGGGCCTGGGCCCTGAGAGGGACTGTATTTATAGGAAAATCATATGCCGGCTGGTTTTAAAATAGAATGCCAAGGCGAAAACAACTTAAGTCTATTGATTTAACATATATAAGACATGTATTTCTTGACATAACCTGGAATTTATAATATTTTTATAGTTAGTACAAATGAAAATCACCGCATCAGCAGATCAAGCCGCAAAGGGAAGGAAACGAGACATGGTAAATTTTGTCCTTATATTAGAGAGCTTTGGTATATGTCTGACAGCGATAGCGCTGTTTCTCCTCCTCAACGGGGACGGAGCCCGAGAGCAGAAACTGCTGATAATGATCTTGTGCGGTTCACTGGTACAGAATATAGGATATTTGCTGGAATTAACGGCTCCTACCGTGGAGGCTGCCATAACAGCGGTGACTGTGGAAAAAGTGGGCTCCGCTTTTATCCCGCTGTGCTATTGCTGGTTTATTTATCTCTATTGTTCGGTCACTCCGCCGAAAAACCTTTTAAGGCTTCTGGCTATAATCAGTTTCTTATCTCTGCCTGCGGTAGTTTTTAACTGGCACGGCCTCTTTTACCGGGAAGTCCGGTGGATAGCCGGCGGAGACGGATTCCATTATGTGAGCCTTAGTTACGGTCCGTTATATGTGTTTTTTATGATCGCTCACATTATTATTCCTTATGCCCTCTGTATCTACACATTAACCAGCACCATTCGGGAACACCCGGACCAGCAGCTCAACCGCCAGTATTGGACCATTCTGGTCATTTCCAGCCTGCCAGTCATTGTTCTGATCACGTATATTTTTAAAATCATGAACATATTCGACTTTACGCCGGTGACACTGGCAATCTCCATGTCCATGGTAGTTATCGTAATCTGGAGCCGCCGCAATTATGACTTCCGTTACCTGGCAGCGGAAAAGGTTCTGGAGAGCATGGGCGACGGCGTGATCGCCCTGGATGACCATGACCGGCTGGTCAGCTACAACCGGGCGGCGGCCAATATCTTCACCTCCCTGCCCGCCCATAAGCGGGGAGAGAATATCCGGTCCGTAGAAGGGTTTCGGGAGGAGATGCTGAACAATGATATACCCCAGAGCTTTTCCATCAGCGGACAGCACTACGAAAGCCACAGTAAACATATTGTAGATGAAAACGGCAAGATACAGGGCTGCGTTATCCTGATCCTGGATATGACCGATATAAAGTCCTACATTAACGAGATCAAGCGGGTGCGGCGTCAGGCAGAGAAGGCCAGCATTGCGAAAAGCGAATTCCTGGCCAACATGTCCCACGAGATACGGACTCCCATGAACGCCATCATTGGCCTGAATGATATCATCATGGAGGAATGCGGAGATACCGAGATCTACGGCTATGCCAAGGATGTGCAGTCCGCGGCAAAAAATCTGCTGACCATTATCAACGATATTCTGGATCTGTCCAAAGTTGAAGCCGGAAAAATGGAACTTGTGATTGTAAATTATTACATAAAAGATATGGCGGACGAGATTATCGGAATCATGGATATGGCGGCTTCCCAAAAAGGGCTGATCTTAAAGTATGAGTGCGACCAGACCATACCCTGCCGCTACAACGGTGACGACGGCAGAATCAAACAGATTCTGCTGAATATACTCAGCAATGCCATAAAATTTACAAAAAAAGGATATGTGAGGGTGTATATTACCGGAAAGCCCGGAAAAAGCGATGATGAGGAACTGCTTACCTTCTGTGTGGAGGATACAGGATGCGGGATCCGTGAAGAAGACCTTAACAAGATCTTCGAGGATTTCCGGCAGGTAGATTCCAAAAGGAACCGGAGCGTGGAGGGTACCGGGCTGGGGCTTGCCATTGTAAAGCACCTGGTGGAGCTGATGAAGGGCACGATCAATGTAGAAAGCATCTATGGCAAAGGGACCATTGTCACCATCACCATCCCCCAGAAAATCGTAGACCATCAGCCGGTTTCGGAGACACGGGAACTTCCCCAGACCGAACAGAAAGTCACGGACCTGTTTACCGCGCCTGGGATAAAAGTACTGATCGTAGATGACAATGTGATCAACCGCAAGGTGGCCAGAGGCTTTTTAAAAAACTACGCCTTTGATCTTACCGAGGCGGAAAGCGGGCCGGAGGCCATTGAGCGGGTGCGCTCTGACCGGTATGATCTCATCTTTATGGATCATATGATGCCTGACATGGACGGTGTGGAGGCTGCTGAGATTATCCGGAGAGACTGCGGCGATAACGGAACCTTCCCGGTTATGATCGCCCTGACAGCCAATGCCATGGAAGGCATGCGGGAGCGTTTTCTGGAGCACGGTTTCCAGGATTTTATTGCCAAGCCCCTTGACAGAACAGAGCTGAACCAGCTTTTGCTGCGTTGGGTACCGGAAAAATACCGGCAGACAGAAGAGGCCCAGGCAGAATCCACCCCCCTGGATCCGGCGGCATTCCAGATCAAGGGGGTGGATATGAATGCGGTAAGCCAATATTACTCCGGCGATGAAGAAGGATTTGTTGAACTTCTGGATCTCTATTGTATAGACGGCAAACGCAAAACACAGCTCCTCCATCAGGTTGTGGAATCCGATCTCCTGCGCTATCAAATCGAGGTTCACGGGCTTAAAAGCGCCTCCGCCAATATCGGTGCCATGGAAGTATCCGCCCTGGCCCGGGCTCAGGAGAATGCCGCCGTGCAGGGGGATCTGGAATTTATCCGCAGCCAATTCCCTATTTTGATGGCAGAATACGAGACTCTGCTTGCAAACATCGGACAGTTTCTGGAATGGCGCGGACGGGAGAAGGGGAGGAAAGAAAAGCTTCCCTGCCTGACCCTGCAGGAGTTTATGGAAGAGACCGGAGCGGCTCTGGAAGAATTGAAACATTTCCGCTCCCAAAAGTGTGCGGAAAGGGTGGAAGCCATGCTGGCTCACGAATTGCCCGAGTGCGGGGCAAAGCGCCTTTTGGAGATACAGGAACAGCTGAGATTGTATGAAGATGACAAGGCAGAAGAACTGTTAGGTCAGCTGCTTGACATACTTGAAAAGAGGAGGAAGGCAAATGCGTAGCATTTTCAGGATGCCTTCCGACGAACTGGCAGGTGACGCGCAGCATCGCGTGCCGATACTTAAAAATGGAGGAAGGCAAATGCGTAGCATTTTCAGGATGCCTTCCGACGAACTGGCAGGTGACGCGCAGCGTCGTGTGCCGATACTTAAAAGAGGGAGGAAGAAAG
Organism: uncultured Hungatella sp.; assembly: GCA_947066955.1. Lineage (GTDB taxonomy): Bacteria > Bacillota > Clostridia > Lachnospirales > Lachnospiraceae > UBA3402. Next base: position 14,359 of record CAMTAF010000041.1, on the reverse strand, counting down.
CAAATGAGCGAAACGGGGGAACACTTTAAAAAACGGATTTTAGCAGTGGATGACGATGTCATTATTCTGACCCGCATTTCCAGTATCCTGCGGAACGATTATGATCTTGTCACCATCAATTCGGGGATGCGGGCTTTAAGATATCTGGATCTGGAGAAGCCGGATCTTATTCTGCTGGATATCCGGATGGCGCAGCAGGACGGCATTGAGACACTGCGGAAGATACGCGAGATGGAGGAATGTAAAGATATACCGGTGATCATGCTTACCGGCGTGGAGAGCAGAGATATGGTTGTGGAGAGCGCCAAGCTTGGAATCTGCGATTATCTCCTGAAGCCCTTTTCTTCTGTAGAACTGGTTAAAAGGGTCCGCAGAGCCTTTGGGCAGGAGGCATCAGAAAAGGAAGAGGCATGAGTTCCCGGAGCCTGGCAGGAGATGCGAAGTGCTTTCTGCCGATTCAAATTAAATGAGGGAGATGATGAGATGAATACCGCAATGTCGAAAGAGGAGCTTGAGAAAATATTGGATCAGGCAGTTCAGGATGTGACGGAGCGCACCGCGGGAGTACGCCTCCATCAGGGAAGCCAATCGCCCGGAGAAGACCTCTGTACGGTTCAGATCACCTTTGACAGAGGATTCCGCACCAGCCTTACGCTCTGTGCCGATACAGGGCTATTGTACCGGATGGCCAGCAATTCCTTTCACGAAGAATCGGTCAGCCCCGAGGACCTGGAAGAGTTCAGCAAAGAGTATTTCAACGTCCTCTGCGGCAGGATAGCCGTGGCCATGTTTCAGGCAACACAGGTTCCGGCTCATTTTGCTCCGCCTGTATTTTATCACGGGCGCTATGAGCCCGAGGGCCGCGAGATACAGTTTATGCTTACCTATTCTGACGAATACAGCGGAGGCGCGCAGTTAATTCACCACGTCCCGCGTTCTCATGAGGAAGAAGACATTTCAGACGAAGACTAAGAGAGGGGAGTATAGGAAATGAGCAAACGAGTTATGGTAGTCGATGATTCCCGGCTGGTGCGGGTTCAACTGGGTGATGTTCTGGAGGGCACGGATTACGAGATCGCCGCATACTGCCGGAGCGGAGAGGACGCCATCGCCCAGTATGATGAAGTGAATCCCGATCTGGTGACCATGGATATCATTATGACAGGGATGGATGGACTGGATGCCTCTGAGATTATTCTAAAAAAACATCCCGATGCCAGGATCGTCATGATCTCATCTCTGGCATATGACGATACTTACAAGAGAGCAGAATCCATTGGCGTGAAAGGCTTTATAGACAAGCCTTTTCATCGTGAACAGCTGCTAAAGATATTCCAGCAGGCCCTTGGATAAGACATTCAAGGCTAAGGCCCCCAGGGATTGTCTGGGGGCCTTTGGTTTACTTCTGTAGATAAGGTGTATCTCCGATTTCCCGGTTGAGGAAGGAGGGGGAAAATGGTCCCTCTCCATGCGTTCATCAAGAGCCGGAATGCAGTTCATAATAGAAGATGTACTGCTGCAGCACCCCCTGAAACCCTCTGTACCGTCTTTTTGGGAACCCTCTCTTATAATGCGCTTCCAGAGCCTGGTTAATGTGGGTATCCACGGGAAATGCCTCCAGATCATGGAGAGCAAAGAGACAAATGCAGTCCGCCACTTTCTCCCCCACCCCGAACAGCTTCAGCAGTTCTTCCTTTGCCTTCCTGTAGGGCAGTTTCCTGATCTGCTCCAGATCCGTCTCCCCTGACGCCACGCTCCTGGCCGTCCTCACCACATACTTTCCCCTGTAGCCCAGATTACACTCCATGAGAGCCACCTCATCAAGCCCTGCCAGCGTTTCGGCTTTAGGAAATCCATAATACTCCCACCCCTCCGGCGTCTCCTTCCTCTCCCCGTACCTCTCACAGATATTCCCAATGCAGCGGCGGATCCGGACAATATTGTTCTGCTGAGATATGAGGAAAGACACCACCATCTCCCACAGATCCTGCCGCAGGATGCGGATGCCGCTGCCGGAATCCGCTGCCGCCAAAAGGTAAGCATCCCTGGGATTGATTTGGTCTATGTAGGCTTTGTAGTCATTTTCCAGGTCAAAATATACCTTCCAGAAATCCTCGAACTCCTCCTGGCAACAGAAAAACCGGCATTCCCTGCCCCTCTGGGAAGCCCTTAAATATTTCTGATCCGCGATGATCTCGTATGTCTCCCATCCCAGGCTGGTTTTACTGTCCCCGTGGCCGGCTCCCACATCCAGACAGATTTTTTCCGCCCCTGTCCCTTCGTGCTCCCCTTCTATCCGCCTCATGCGGAAACACTGGCCCGACCGGCAGATCTGCCCCAAATCAAAATAATCTGTCTGTAATACAACCATCAATGCCCTCCCCTTTTCTCATCAATGCTCATAAGCCTTGTTCCTCAGTGATTGATCCAGTCTCTCTTTCCCGGGTCAGCCAACCTCTTGGCATTCTTAATAAATGTTTCTACATCCTCTCTGCGGGCATTGCCAGAAAGCACCCGCAAACCGCGGTGTGTTTTTGGGTCCAGGCGTTTTGTGACAATAACCTGAGTGTCAAATAATGTTGGGCCTTTGATATAATATATCCCCTGGAAGGCCACTGGATCTTCATATTTTCAAGGTTATTGCCCATCTATCTCCTCCTGCTTTTTTATTTTTAGGGATTTAAAAGCAGGATTTCAATAGAAAGATCAGAACTCTCAAAGATACAGCGTTTGCTGTGAAACCGGCCTTGCCTCTTTTTAGGGCTGCCGCAGAAATCATTGCTTTGATGGTATTATAACATGGAAGGAAGGGTGGGACAAGGGGGGATTTTGAACTTATATAAATCTGATCGTGAACTTTACAACGATATGTTCCATGGCGTTTGCCAGTTTTTTCCCTTTCTACCGATAGATTCAAAATCTATACGTTTTGCGAATTTTTAACAAAGTACAAAGCCCTCACGGACCCTTGCGGCCCGCGAGAGCTTTCTTTTTATCTTCTCATCTCACCCAAAAAGATCCTTATAAAGTCTTTTGGCGTAATTGTCGGTCATGCCACTGAGATAGTCTGTGACCATGAGAATCCTCAGATACAGCCGCTCTCCCCCGCCTTTTCCCGCCGCTTCCCCGTGGTATATAGACTTGTAGAATCCGGAGATAATGTCCATGGTTCTTTTCTCGATAAAAGACATCTCCTCCCCTGTGTCGTACTTTACCGCCGCGGGCATGAACTGGCCAAGGAGAGAATCGATAATCCGACGCCCGAACAGCTCTGTCTTGATTTTTAATGAGCTGGTGTAGATGAATTCCTCGCTGATCCTGGCGATGGCGGCGATGATATGGCCGGAGACCGTGCCTTCAAACAGATCCCCCTGAAAGCTGCCATCCATAATCTGGCTGTAATGATCCGCAAAGGAGTTTACCGCGTCAGCGGCCATGATCTTCTGCAGATATTGGTTCCACCTCTGGACAGCGGTCAGCTCCGGCTTCCTGTCTCTTGCTCTCAGCTCCTCCTCATAGAGCTGGCGAAGCTTCCTGACGCACAGCGCTACCTGCTCTCTTGTCTCCTCCCTCTCCCCGCTCTTTGCCAGCTCCGCCTCATACCTGTCAAGCCCCTCGGTGATCTGAGAGAAAGCCAGCACTTTTTTCACCATGGCGTCCTCCAAGTCCGAGGTTCTGTAAGCCATGTCGTCGGCAGCTTCCAGGACATAGGACAGGGGATGGCGGCAATTATCCAGCCCCGCGGCCTCGCTGATCCTGGTAAACAGGTGTTTTTCCGCGCAGTTGTATCCCATCTTTCTGTAGTTCCGTGGGTTGTTGTCATCTGCCAGATCCTCTGACGACACCGGGTACTTGATGATAGAAGCCAGAACGCTGTAGGACAGGTTAAAGCCCTCCATCTTTCCCAGATAGGGAGTTTTGGACAGGAGCCTGAGAGACTGGGCGTTGCCCTCAAAATGGTACAGGTCTTGAATCTGGCCCCAGGACAGCAGCTCCGCCACCCGCTTTTCCCCCAGGGTCAGGCTGTTTAGGTTGGCCTGGAACCACTCCCTCATGGCGTACTCTCCAAAGTGGCCGAAGGGAGGATTGCCGATGTCGTGAACCAGGCCCGCGCACAGGAGGACATCGGAAAATTCTTTTGCCCAGTGGCTCTGAAACCAGGGATCCTTTTTTTCTCTTTTCAGTTTTTCAAACAGGGATTCGCCCAATTTTTTTCCAATGGCCGAAACCTCCAGGGAATGGGTCAGACGTGTCCGCACATAGTCGTCCTCCTCTAAGGGAAACACCTGAGCCTTGTCCTGGAGCCTGCGAAACAGCGTGCTGCAGATGATGGTATCGTAGTCACTGCGGCCCGATTCCCCGGCCCTGTCTTCCTGCTCTGCAAAACGCCTGACCGAAAGTAGCTTTTCCCACTCCATATACGATTCCTCCGCTCCATTAAAATGGTGAGTTTTTATTATATTATAGGAAGCAAAACCGGCTTCCTATAATCGGATGGACGGCGCCAGAAACATGCGCCTTTTATGGGAATCAAAAGCATGATTCCCATAAGATATATTATGTCACCACCCGTCAGGGTGCTGACCTGCGTGCGCATCAGCGCACCTCCTATTATAATATGGAATGATAGGCGGGGCAAGGATAATTCTATCCGCACCTATGAACCGCGCCTGTCAATTGCTCCCGTCAGCAATAGTCAGCAATCTGCTTTTTGGCAGGTAAATTCGTCTATCCTTCCACGCCATAAAATTGTATTTTCCAGTCGCCTTGCTCTTTGACAAATACCAATGATAAATACAGAAACATATCTTCATAATCACTGTCCCTGAATTCTATGGAAACATTGCATTTCCCATTTTCAATCTTTTTCTCATCAGCATCTGACAATCCCTTTACAGTTAAATCGCTTATTGCCCCTGTACCTTCATAGGTATCGATCTCCCCTTCATAGGTACTTGCCAGAAACTTCTGGATACTATCAACATGGCCGTGAAAATAGGATTCCGCAAAGGCCTCCAAAACAGTTGTGATTTTCTGACAATCCTCAGCTCCCAGGTATTCACCTGTTTCTCCAGGAATACTCGATACGGCGAACGTATTGGCAATCACAGGAAATTCTCTCCCCCATCCCTCTTCAAAATCAACTGGATAAGAATAGAAGATTCCCCACACGTTATTTTGAAACACTTTCAGTTCCCCATGATAGATCAAATCTCCCTCCTGTTTCCACCACTTAAGGGAGTCCTCCTCCGCGTAACCGTCACTTACAAGTTTCTGATTAACAGAATCCACGGATTCCCCTTCAAAATTCGTTATCCAAAGTGCAACCTGTTCATTAATATCCGTTGTCCACAGGTCAGGACCCGATTGATGCCACTGCTCATCTTCAGGCAGATAGAGGGAATATCCGTTGCCGATCACAAGCGCTGCCTGTTTTTGCTCCTGCTCTCCTTCTTTGGAAAAAGTGAGCGTTACAGAGAAATTGTCATCTGGCATCGCTTCGTTGTCATCCGGCATCGCTTCGGTTTGATCCGCTTCCTGCCCAGACTGTTCGGGCACATTTTCCGCTTTCTCTTCTGTAACCGAACATCCCACCAGCGCTCCCAACCCGATTGTTAAAATGACTGCGCACATCAATATAAAAATCCCATTTTTCTTTCTGCTTCTTACCAATATATTTTTAAAACGCTTTTTCATAATCGTTGTCCCTCCATAGAATTGCGTTGATAAAACGGTCTTCCTGACACATCGCTTATGAAGCATGGACAGCAATGTTTCTGTATATGCTTTCTTCAATGCGTAACTTGTGCCTTGTGTGACCATCTCATCACAGGACAGCTCCATATCAATGGCAGCTTCTTTCTGCATAATCCAGATTAAGGGATTGAACCAATGGACTGCATTTGCTGTCACGAAAAGCAGTTTCATATACACATCGCCCCGTTTTAAATGAACCAGCTCATGTTTTAAAATAAAAAACAATTCCTGGGGAGTATACTGCTCTTTTGGCAAAACTAAGACAGGTTTTATAAAGCCTATTATCATGGGGCTTTCCGCTTCGCGATATTCCATCACACACACGGTACGTCTGATATGGTACTCGCGTTTGAGCCGGAACATCTGACGTAAGATATGGGCTTCTTTTATCATCCTTCCCTTTTTTATCACCTGACGTTTATAATGAAAATAACTGATAAGATGTACTGCTATAAAAATCAAGCCGCCAATTATCCAGATAAGTGTCACTATATCAAGCATGGTCGTGCCTGCCTGATTTTCTTGGGACGGAGCTTTGATTGGAGCCGTCATCTGCGCCGGGATCTCAACGACAATCCGCCGATATGGTGTCGATCTGTCAGTTGAATGATCTGTCGTTTGAGCATTGAACTCTGACACCTTATGTGCAGCCTGCTGCCAATTCGCTCCGCTGAAAGGAACAAGCAGCCTCAGAGAAAGAAAAATCCAAATCAGATATTTCCACTTTGCGGCATACCTTTTGTTTAAAAATGGTGTCAGTAAAATCAATCCAATGACGACCAATCCGCTGGATACAGAAATTTCCAAAGTGGATAAAAACAGATTTCCCATCATTCTTCCTCCAATTGATCCAAAAATTTTCTAAGCTCTTCGATATCAGAGTTTTTGATTTCTTTGTTGTCATATAGCGCGGCTATCATATTCTGTATCGAGTTATTGTACAGCTTTTCGAGAAAATGTTTGCTTGCTCTGGTCTTGTATTCATTTTCCGAGATAAGCGAAGTGTACAGATTTCTTCCTGTTGAACGTTCACAGCGGATAAATCCTTTATCAGCCAGCCTTGCTAATGACGTCATCAACGTGGAAAGCTGCCACTTCCTCTGCTCCTGTAATTCTTTTAAAATGTAATTTGAAGTTACTGGATTTTTGCTGTCCCAAACCACCTGCATGATCTCCAGTTCCGCCTCCCCCAGCTTTTTTAGCGCATTTCCCATGTATTGACGCCTCCTCTTATACGTTTGTATAATTTATTATACGGTCGTATAACAAAACTGTCAAGAACAATCCAGCAAAACTGCTTTAGCGGCATACTTCCGCTGCGCGGGCCTGCTTTTGCTGGCAAAACTCCTCTCGGGCCCGTGCGCGTAAAAAAGGTGTAAAACCCCTTCGGCCCATTCCCGGGCTGTCGGGGTTTTACACCTTTTCTCTTCTCGTCTTGGCCCTGTTTTCCTGTTCCGGAAAAATATCCGCCGAAATTAAGCTATTGCCGCATTCATCATTTGCTCACCGAATCCAGCTGCCCTTCGATAATATATTTCTGCAGCAGCAGATACAGAAGGATTACCGGCGCTAAGGCCACCGCGCATTCCGCGCAGGCCAGGGGCACGTTCTGGACAGAGCCGTAGGCTGTGTAGAAGGCCTTCCGCACCGTCAGAATCACCGTAGCTTTGTTGGTATTGGTCAGCAGGTAGGTGGGCATGGCATAGTTGTTCCAGGTACCCACGGCGATCATGATCAGCCTGGTGACGGTCACTGGCTTTAGCTGGGGCAGAATGATCTGAAAAAATGTTCTCAGAATCCCGGCCCCGTCGATAGCCGCCGCCTGGTCTAAATCCTTTGGGATAGACACAATAAAGGATGTGTAGAAAAACATGGTTCCCGCCATGCCGATGGCTGCGGTCTGAAGGGATAAAGCCCATATTTTATTGATCATGTGGAACTTTACCATCAGGGAATAAGTACCTACCAGCAGGGACAGACTGGGAATCATCATCACGCAGATATTGAAGGTTCTCAGCGCAGAGGAGACCTTTCCCCCTGACCTGGCCAGGCCGTAGGCCGCCAGCCCTCCTAAAAATACTTCAAGGGCGCACACCTCCGCCACATACACAATGGAATTTTTAAATCCGTTCAGCAGATTGGGATCATGAAAGGCCTGTATATAGTTGTCAAATGTCCACTTTTCCGGCAGATACAGACGGGGAGTCAGATCCGTGATATAGCGGAAGGACTGATTCAGCATCACATAGATGGGAAGCAGGTACAAGAGAATCAGGAAAGCGGAGATCACGTAAACTCCCCATCCTACCTTCTTGTTAGGAGCGTGAACCTGCGCCATGACTACCTTATCGCTTTTTTCTGTTTTCATCAGTACTCCACCTCCCTGCTTCTCAGATACTGGTTAATGGGGACCGCCACGATAAATATGATGATAAACAGCGCGATTCCCACTGCGGCCGAATATCCTGCTTTCTCGTCATTAAAGTACAGCAGGGAAATGTAGTAGGAGAGGGACAGGGACTTCCGGTTTGGTCCCCCGTTGGTCAGGGTAACGATGATGTCATACAGTTTAAAACCGCCGATTAGGTTGGTGATCACCGCTGTGGTGATGGCGGGCATCAGCAGGGGAAGATCAATCTTAAAAAAGATCTGGCGGCGGCTGGTGCCGTCCAAAAGCGCCGCCTCCTCATACATTTTGGGAATATTCTGCAGGCCTGCCAGATAAATCAGCATACAGAAACCCATAGCCTGCCAGCTGTTGATCAATGTGATGATAAGCACGGAGCCAATGCCGCTCTCCATCCAGTAGATGTTCCCGATGCCGAACAGATTTAAAAGATTATTCAGCACTCCGTTGTCGTAGTTGAAAATATAGTATTGAATCGCTCCCATGATGACCCCTGAGATCATGATGGGCATGTAGAGGATCAGACGCACCAGATTCCGTCCCTTAAACTGCCGGTTTACAAACAAAGCGGCAGAAAGGCCGGCAATGTTCTGGAGCAGGGTGCTGCCGAATCCATAGATAAATGTGTTCGCTGTGGACCGCAAAAAGACCTTGTCCGTGAAAATGGAACCATAATTTTCAAGGCCGACCCACCTCATTTTCTGGGAATATCCGTTCCATTTAAAAAAAGACACCTTCACCGCGTTTCCCAGAGGAACGATCATAAAAATAAAGATCAATAAAAAAGCCGGAATACACAGTGACAGAAGCATCCATTTCCGCCTCTTTTCCATTTGCCTTCCTCCCTTCTTAATTAAGGTATCGGCACGCGCCGCTGCGCGTCACCTGCCAGTACGTCGGAAGGCATCCTAAAAACGCTTATGCGTTTGCCTTCCTCCTCCTTAAAGTATCGGCACGCGCCGCTTCGCGTCACCTGCCAGTACGTCGGAAGGCATCCTAAAAATGCTGCGCATTTGCCTTCCTCCTTTGAAACAACGGGAGCCTGTTGACCCGACTCCCGTTTCCCTGTTAAAATATCTCGCGTTTCAGTCCGCCGAACCCGCAAAGTTTTTACTCCTGTGACGCCTCGTACAGATCTGTATAGTTTTCTCTCAGGTAATCGATCACTTCTTGCTTGCTCTCTTCTGACTGGTCCTCACAGAACATTCCGGCAGCTACCTGGAACACGCCCCACATTCCTGACGGCATGTACTTTCTGTCCCACAGATTATCGTAGAATACATTGGGATAGTGAGATTCCATCTCTTCCATCAGGCCCATTCCGTAGGACTTGGAGGTCTGGCAGGGCAGAGTGCTGATCTCGCCGGCAGCGCTGTTGATTCCGTCCGCGTTCTCTGAAACATAGTTTAAAAATGCCTTGCAAACATCCATCTCCTTGGTATCTTTCCAGATGCCAAAGGAAGCTCCCTCTCCGATGCCGCAGAATCTGGCTCCGCCTTCCTTGCTGGCGCAGATGGGGATCATGGCCATAACCACATCCGGATTCTGGGCTGTCACGGCTGTCTGGTAAGAGGTTCCGATTCCCACGATAAACGCGCACTCGTTTCTGGCGCAGCGCTCAATGGCGTCTGCCTGCTTGATGGTTCCGCAGTCAGCATACAGATATCCGTTGTCAAACCAGGTCTGAAGATAGTCCAGGATGGTCTTAAAGTCAGCCCAGTCCCAGGTTCCGTTTAACATGGCCTCGTTGTCGTTAAACTGAGCTCCCTCATAGCTGAGCCAGGACCCGTTGGCATTGGCCAGGGCGCCGGCGGAAGTAAAGTAGTTCGCTATGGGGGTAAATCCGGCTTCCTTGATCTTGTCGCAGGCCGCGTTAAAGTCCTCCCAGGTCTCAATGGCCCAGGGATCAACCCCTGCCTCCTCGCAGACATTCATATTGACCGCGGTTCCAAGGCAGGACCCTGTGGTCATGAGGGTGTACAGCTTCCCGTCCGTATCCTGGATTACGCCCAGGGCAGCTTTGTTCAGCTTGCCGGCCCACGGCTCGCCGCTTAAGTCTGTCAGGTATTCTTTATAACGGATCAGGGACCAGCCATGGGTCTCAAAGATATCCGGAAGGTCATTGGAGGCCATCCTGGTCTTCATGGTGCTCTCATAATCCTCGCCGTATTCATCCAAAGTCACCTTCACGCCTGTCTCACTCTCAAAACCCGCGATCACCTGCTTGTACGCGTTTAAGGTATCGCCTGACAGGTAGGTGGCGATCTCAATGGTTTTTCCGCTGAAGTCAGAGCCCCCTGCCCCCTGGCTCTCCCCACCGGCCTGATTCTGGGTTTCCGTTCCCTGATTCTGTGCTGCTCCTGTTGTTCCCCCTGTCTCCGGTGTGGAAGCGGAACCTCCGCACCCTGCCAGCAGCACTGTGTTGGCTGCCAGACACAAAGCCATTGTCATCGTTGCCCATTTCCTTTTTACCATAACTTTCTCCTCCTTTTTTGGTATCGGCACGCGCCGCTTTGCGGCACCTGCCAGGTCGTCGGAAGGCATCCTGGAAACGCTTACGCGTTTGCCTTCCTCCTTCTATTCTCATGGCGTTTTCGCCTTGAGTCGCGTATTTTTCTAAAACTCAAAGGAACATCCGTCGTAGGCTACCTCATAGCCTTTGGGGTTTTCGATCTCACAGATCTTTTCATGGGTAAAATCTCCAAAGTGGGCAAAATGGTTCAGCACCACAAGGGTATCCTCTCCAACGCATTTCATCTCCCTCAGCCTGTCTCTCACCTGGTCCACTGCTTCAAATCCCATGTGCCCCTGCCTCCAGTCCCGGCTTAAGGCGGTGCAGTCCAGACTTACAAAGTCCAGATAAGTTCCTTCTAAAAATTTCCATGTGCTTTCCGGAAAGATCCCTGTATCGTGGGCGTACAGGATCTGATGTCTGCCCTTTTTTATCAGATACATCAGGGACTTCTCCGGCTGGTTATGGTCCGCCAGAAGGGAGGTGACCTGGTATCCGTCTTCTGTAAAAAATGTCTCAAATGGCTGAATCTTCTTAAATTCCACAAACCTTTCGATTCCCTGGTACACTCCGGAGGCCTCGTGAAATTTTGCCTCGGTGGTTTCGTTTCCATACACAAGAAGCTTCCAATCCTCCAGCCCTTCGGCGAATCCGGGCATTCTCATGCCTAAGTCATAGGGGAAAAAATGATCGTGGTGGCTGTGGGTGATCAGAACCGTCCTCACCAGACCCAGGTTTAAGTTCAGGTGCTGCACATGGTAACTGGTGTCCGGCGGAAAATCCAGAAGAAGGGAGGTGTCGATCAGGGCCTGGCTTCTGGACCTTATATTCCTGCCCCCCAGCTTCCTGGCCAGCATGCAGGCCCGGCAGCCACAGAATAAAGCCGGCCACGCTTCTGACGCGGATGTTCCATAGTAGGTAATCTTCATATCGACCCTTTCCGATTTCGTTAAATATCTATCACAAAATGTTGTTCCCGCATTTCTCTGCTTTTCAAAATAAAGGAAACTTTTTTAGTGATTATGCTGATTTTTACTCTCTTTTCTATTGTTATTTATACCATATTCTGATATAAATAAAAGTATATTATGTTGCCACTATTTCATATTTTGTTGCAAAATGGGGAAAAGTTATATGGAAATTAAGAATATCAGCTATTTTAGACAGGATATCTCCACCAATGAATCCATCCGGATTTCAGACTGCGGATACCATGAAACTATTCAGGGACATTATTCTTCTCAGACAGTGGTGGACCACTATGTTCTCCACTGTATTGTCAGCGGAAAGGGTATCTACCAGATCCATGACCGCACTTACCGGCTGGAGGCCGGAGACTGCTTTCTCCTCATCCCCAATGTCCCCATCTTGTACCAGTCCGATGTGCTGGACCCCTGGGTCTACTACTGGATCGGGTTTGAGGGCATGGATGCCAGACAGCTTATGAAGCTGTGCAACATGGACAGCAGCTCCCCCACCCTGCGCTTTGAGCCTGTGGAGGAACTGGTGTCTGTCATCAGACCGCTGATCTCCTTAAATGCCGCCTCCATCTCCGACACTTACACGGCCCTGGGCCAGTTTTATCTGCTCTGCTCCAAGCTGATGCAGCGCAATGTGAAGATCAAGCCTTTGTCCAGCAAGGAATACTATGTAAAACAGGCCATCTCCCTGATCCAGGATTCCTATTATAAAGACATCTCGGTCCAGGACATCTCCAGCACCATCGGCCTGGACCGAACCTATCTCTACCGGGTATTCAAAGAGATCAACGGAATCACCATCCAGCAGTACATCACCAACCTAAGGCTCAAGCGGGCCTGCCACTTTCTGGTCAGCTCCAGCCTCTCCTTCTCGGAGATCGCCTACTACTGCGGGTATTCGTCGGAACAATATTTTTCTATGGCATTTAAGAAGCATATGGGGATCGCGCCCTCGGCGTACCGGAAAAACAGGGGGGCCAATGCCCATGGGTAAGAGGACCCTCCCGCCATTTTACCGGATCCCGGCGTTCCTCTCATAGGCTCCCACGGACAGACCGTACCATGCCGCCAGAATCACCAGGACCACTGCCACGCTGACCATGTTGACCCCTGTTAAGTTGGTAAACATCATCCTCGCCAATGCCCCCACGGAAAACAAGGACGACACCGCCATGACCCCAAAGGGCAGACCATAGGCCACAGCCAGCTCCGCTTTCACGGACCCTCTCAGGACCTCCCGGTCAAATCCCATTTTCATCAATACCTGGTACCGCTCTTTCTCCTCAAAGGCGTCATTGTACAGCTTCATGAACATGATGCTGCCGCTGGCCAGGACGAACACCAGAAACATAAAGACGCAGATGGAGTACATGACCTTGACCCAGTCCAGCTCATTGCTCTTGGGGTCGATGGCTACTCTGGCCGTGTTGTCTCCTTCCAGCCCTGCCACAAAGCCGTCTAAGTTGTCCCGGGTCCTCACAAAATTTTCCAGGTCCCTGATCCGGTAATTGTAGGTGTACAGCTCCTCCCCCATAGGCCTCAGCCTCTCATACTCCCTGTCATTGACCACATAAAAGCTTTTGGACTCCTGGAGGTATCCCAGGTAGGGGAGGCTGGTGTCCTCTGTCTGACGGTAGGTCTTCCCTCCTATGGTGATGGTCACGCCGGAGAGGTCTGTCAGCAGGGACATGAGAACCGGGTGGGACACCTTGATGGTCTGGTCATCCTCCAGGGGGGCAAAGGGAAATTCCATGCCCATCTTCTGGGCTAAGTCTTTTAACTCCGACCAGCACAGGATGGTGTACTGGCTGCCGTAAGATCTGGACTCCACCAGAGAGCTGTCCAGGCACAGAATGGGAATCCGGCTCTTTGCGGCAATCTCATTTCCCTCCCGGACCACCGCCTCGGCCTGGTCGCCGATGTCGTCCCTTGGGCTTAAAAGCTGAAAGGTGTAGGTGTTCTCAAACTGGATAATGCTGTTGTACCTTCCCCTCATGGCAAAGCTGGTTGCCAGGGCCGTGGCGGAGCACAGAAGCAGGACGCACACCATGGCGTAGGTGCGGTAATTCTTCTTCATCCGGAAAATGAGGCTGTTCACCCACAGGACCCTGGAGCCCTTGTAGAGAAATTCCTTGTTCCCGGCCATGGCCTGGAAGACCGCCGGGATCAGTCCGCCGAACAGAAGATACACGCCGACCGTCACCAACACCACCGCTGCCAGGGCATTTCCCATGACCTCCATCCCGCCTCTTTTCATGGCCAGATAATACCCGCTTCCCAGCACCGCTGTCCCCAGGATTGACCTTATGAGCAGAATCGCCTTTTTCTGCCTCACATACTCATTCTGCTTTGCCGCCGATATCATACCCAGCACGCTGCTCCTGGCAAGATTCACATAGCCCTTTACCGAGAAGAGCAGATACACGGCCCCATAGAGGACAGAGGTGATCAGGGCTGGCTGAAAAGCCGGGCTGAAGCGGATCTCCACTGACAAGTCCGACAGGGCCAGGAGGATCATCTGGAACAGGCCGGAGCTGAGAGCGCCGAAGACAAGCCCCGTGACCAGAGCGGCCAGCCCTGTAAATAAGGTCTCCAGCAAATACATTTTCCCGATCTTCTCGTTGGAGAGCCCCATGAACACGTAGATGCCGATCTCCTTCTTCCGCCTGGTGAGAAACACGTTGGTGGAGTACCAGACAAAGA
>CAMTAF010000040.1 GCA_947066955.1 uncultured Hungatella sp. | reverse complement strand
TCTGCCTTTATGGATGGTGTTTGAATGAAAATATACTGAAAAAAGGTGGCTGGATCTCCCGGCCACCAAAAATAATTAAAAAAACTTACACACTTTACTTGACAAACCCCGCTGATGGGCCTTTTCGTCTGTTTCCCGAACTGTTTTATGTAATCTCAACGTCCTTCCCTACTCCCTCTCCCGTATAACCCCATTTTCATCAATCACCGCGTTAGCGGAGACGCTCTGGAGAAACTGAAACATCTGCTGCCTCTTTGCCTGGTCCGTCACCAGGGTAGTTCGGCATCCCGACTGAAGGCAGGGGACAAAACGAAATTCCAGGATTCCCTCCCTGGAGATATCCGCCTCCACAAGCCCGGTATCCCTGGTCCTGCTGTTGAACCAGAAGTTGCCCAGGCTGTAAAAAATGGGAACCCCTTTATAGTACTCGATCCCCTGGAGACAGTGGGGGTGATCGCCTATGACCAGATCCGCGCCGGCGTCAATATACTGGTGCCCCAGGCTCTGCTGATCCGCCTCAAACCGGCTGACTCCCTCGGTTCCCCAGTGGACATAGACCACCACAAAGTCGCTGTTGGCCTCTGCCTTCCTGATGACCTCCACAAATGCCGCCGGGTCGTAGGTTCTCAGCACTCCCGGCTTTGTGTCCGTGGCTTCCCTGGTGAACACGTAGGATCTCTCCACCTGGGTGGCGCTGACATAGGCGATCTTCATATCCCCTGCGCGGAAGTAGACGATCTCCTTGGCCTCCTCTAAGTTCCGCCCCGCCCCCACATAGGGGATCTTGTTGGCCTTCAAGGTGTCCATGGTGTCCAGAAGCGCCGTCTCGCCGTAATCGTACACATGGTTGTTGGCCAGGGACACGATGTCCGCGGACAGGACGGACAAGTTGGCCGCTGTCTCCGGCTTAGCCCGGAAGGTATAGGTCTTTCCGGACAGAGGCTTCCCCCTGTTGCTGTAGGTAAACTCATTGTTGACCATCATGATATCCGCCCCGTCCATGCGGGCGATCACCTCCGGGTCGATACATTTGGTGATGTCGTCCCCGTGGCTGTGGTAGTATGCCATGTTGGCGTAGCCCTCCGCGAAGCTGATGTCCCCGGCAAAGGACAGGGTCACCTTGTCCGGGGATTTGGGCTCCTTAACGTAGATCTGCTCCCCTGTGTCCTCTTCCTCCCTCTCAGAGCCCCGGGCCGCCTGCTCTGTCCTCGGCTTTGCGCTCCCATGGGATCCCCTGTCAGACTTCTGGCTCACAGACGTATTCTGGGTTATCCGAAGGTAGTTTCGCCCTGTTGCCATGGACGGCAGCTCAATGGGGCAGGGGAGGCTTTCCCCTCTGCCCGCCGCGCCGGGGCAGGCTGCGTTAGCAGCATATGCCACTCTGCCCCGTATGCAAAAAACCGACGCTGCCAGAGCCGCGGCCGTGATCACGGCTGTTATATAGTATTTTCTCATAATTCGTTTCTCCCCCCTGAACGATCTTTTGTCCTACCTGTCCGGATACTCCTCTTTCACAAATCTCTCCAGCACCGGGATAGACCGCTTCACTTTCTCCGTGTCAATGCAGTAAGCCATGCGGAAATACCCTGGCACGCCGAAATTATCTGAGGGCACCAGGATCAGGTCATATTTTTTCGCCTTCATGCAGAAAGCATTGGCATCCTCCTCCAGGGCCTTTGGGAAAATGTAGAAGGTTCCCCCCGGCTTCACCACCTGGAAGCCCAGTCCCACCAAGGCGTCATAGAGCAGGTTCATGTTGGTCTCATACACCGACAAATCACTGGTCTGGTCAAGAACCCTGGACACTGCCAGCTGGACGCTGGAGGGAGGGCAGTTGTGCCCGATGCCCCGGCTGATCTGGCCGCACATCACTGCCAGAATATCCGCATCCGTACATCGGGGATTCACCGCCACATAGCCGATCCTCTCCCCCGGCAGGCTCAAGCTCTTGGAGTAGGAATAGCAGGAGATGGAGTTGTCATAGAATTTGGACACATAGGGAGCATCCGCCCCCTCAAACACGATCTCCCTGTAAGGCTCGTCGCTGATGAGGAAAATGTCGTGGCCGTACTCTTTTTGTTTTCTCTCAAGAAAATCCGCCAGCCTCTCTATGGTGGCTGTGCTGTAGGCAATGCCTGACGGGTTGTTTGGCGTGTTGATCAGCACTGCCATGACTTTCTCGTTCATGATCTCTTCCAGGGCCTGAAAATTTACCTGGAAATTCTCTGTATTGGCAGGCACCACCCTCAGCACGGCGCCGGACAGATTGACATAGGGACCGTACTCTGGAAAATAGGGGGCAAAGGTGAGGATCTCATCCCCCGGGCTTGTGACGCACCGAAAAGCGTGGGCCAGAGCCCCCGCTGCGCCGGAAGCCATAAAGATGTGCTTTGCCTCATAATCCATGCCGAACCGCCGGTTTAAGCTGTCCGCCACAGCCTCTCTCACCCTCTCGATGCCAAGGGAAGGGCTGTAGCCGTGGATGGCCATGGGATCCTCCTCCCGAAGCAGCCCCATCATAACATCGGTGTAGTCTTGGGGACAGGGCACGCTGGGATTGCCCAAGCTGTAGTCGAACACATTGTCGTAGCCGATCTCGGCGCCCCGGGCCGTGGCGTACTCGCTCAGTTCCCGTATAATGGATTTACCCTGGAGCATCTTTTTGTAGGTTTCATTTATCATAGGTTTGCCCTTCTCTCTCTAATAATTATCCAAACAGCACTCCCCCGTAATACACGAAAAGGAGGTATCCCAAGGTCAGGCACAGTCCGATACAGAACAGCATCAGTCCAAAGGAGAAGCTCTGTTCCACCAGATCCCCCATATGCTTGAATCTCTTTTCTCTTTCGATCAGATGATGCACCGCGGATACCCTCACCCTGCCTGTATCTTTTTCTCCAAACAGCCTGTTTTTGATCCGCGCCCACCTGTCCACAAAACTTCCTATGACATGAGCCAGCCAGTTGCCCTCCGGGTGGGACTTGGGTTCCGGAAGCTGGCTGCACACGGTTCTTCTGGCCAGCACCACCAGGCCGTCTGTGAGATGGTCCATGGCTCTGCACGCCACGGAGGACACAGCGAAAAATATGGTGAGCAGGGTGGAGATCAGATACTGGTCAATAAATCCAAACACAGCGCCGCACACTCCCGGCAGCGCCACCTGTAGGATAGGGCGGTAGACCAGATTTTCAAGGTCCAGCCATGCCGGCCAGCGGTTCACATACCGCTTTCTTCCCTGGGCCCCTGCTGCCC
This sequence comes from uncultured Hungatella sp., assembly GCA_947066955.1. Classification (GTDB taxonomy): domain Bacteria; phylum Bacillota; class Clostridia; order Lachnospirales; family Lachnospiraceae; genus UBA3402. Next base: position 26,251 of record CAMTAF010000040.1, on the reverse strand, counting down.
CGGACTCCGGCTCCATCAGGAGGGTCCGGATCACGCCTGCGTACAGAGCCGCGCCGATGGCGATGGAGATCAGCCCGCCTTTTAAGTTTGCAAAGGCGAAATAATTGACCTCATGGAGATGGCCGCTTCCCCTGAAAAACTCCTGGCCCATGTCCGCGATCCGGTTCATGGTCAGATAGGGCAGCATGCCCAGCACCGGCAGGATCACCGCCCCCCCCACCAGACTTACGCGGCTCAGGGGCGTCATATACTTGGAGGACATCTCGTCGAATTCCGCCTGCCTTTCGGGGTGCCGATCCACAAACAGGGCCACAAACAATTTCAGCATGTAAGCCACCGTCATGCCTCCCGTAAAGAGAAAGACCCACTCCGCGCCTTTCCAGAAGCCGTGGCTGGTAAGGATGTTCACAAGGGCCGGGCTGATCCCGGATGCTTCTTCTGCCAGCATGGCCCCCTCCTCTGCCAGCAGTTTGGCATACTCCACAATGCCCTCGTGGAGCAGGGTCTTGCTCACATAGCCGTTCCACAGAGGGATGCCGCCGATCCCCAGAGCTCCCATGAGAAAGCTAAAGCACAGGGCCGGTTTTTTGCGCCCAAATCCCCGGATATCGTTGAGCTCCAGCTGATGGAGGTTCATGAACACCGCGCCGGCGCACAGAAACAGCACCAGCTTGATAAGAGAGTGGTTCACCATGTGGAGAAATGCCCCTCTCACTGCCAGCAGATTGCCCTCTCCCGCCCAGGACAGGAGGCAGGACATGCCGATGCCTGTCGTAATAAAACCGATCTGGGACACCGAGGAGCAGGCCAGGGTGCGCTTTAAGTTTACGGAAAACACTGCCAAAAGAGCTCCTAAAAACATAGTCACAAGCCCCAGAAGAGCGATCAGCAGTCCCCAGCTCCCGTCGCTTGTAAACATAACACAAGATATAATAATAATCCCGAAAACCCCTGCTTTGGTGAGGATTCCGGACAGCAGGGCGCTGGCCGGAGCCGGGGCTACCGGATGTGCCTTGGGAAGCCAGATGTGCAGGGGAAAGCATCCTGCCTTGGCCCCGAATCCAAAGAGCATCAAAAGCCCTGCCGTGTACAGCTGTGCCTTCGCGGAGGCAAAGCCTCCTGCCACATGGATGGCCTCCCCGTCTGACAGGGCGGTCTCTCCCGCCAGAACCCGTCCGGCCTCAACGCCGATCCGGTCCATATCCAGAGTTCCCAGGACATCACCCAGCAAAAACAGCCCCATGAGCATCACCATGCCGCCGATCACAGCCACCGCCAGGTAGGTCTCCGCTGCCCTCAGGCTCTCCGGTTTCTCGTCAAATGCCACCCACACATAGGAGGTAAAGGACATGATCTCAAAAAAGATAAAGGTGGTGTACAGATCCGCGGACAAAAACACTCCCACCGTTGCCGCGAAGGTGGCCCAGAAGAACAGATAGTATCTGGATCTCTTCTCATAGTGGGCCATATATTGCTTGGAAAACGCGCCGCTGACGCCCCACATGATCACCGCGATCACCGTGTATACCAGCCGGAAGCCGTCCAGCTTTAAGTGGAGCCCCATGCCGCAGATGCCGGGTATCATCATTTCCATGGCTTCTGTCATCCTGCCTCACCTCCAATCATGGTCAAAAGCCTCATAAGGGGAGCGGAGTGAAATCCTATGAGGAGAATCACTGCCGCGAAAATCACAAGAGGCGCCGTCATCTTCCAGGTGGGGTCTGCCGCCGCTCCATGGGCCGTGGCAGCTCCTGCCGCCTCCCCCACCGCTTTGTGGGCCGTGGCGGCTCCTGCCGTCCCTGCCCCGTTCCGGCTTAAACCAGCTGCCGCGGCCGTTCCCCCGGCCTTCTTTGCAAGGCTTGGGAAATACGCCCTGACTATAACGGTCATCATATAGATTCCGGTCATAAGGGCTGAGTAGAGGATCACCGCCACCCCTGTCAGGGCCAGGGGATCCCCGCTGTCAAAAGCTGCCTGGGCCAGATTCCATTTGCTGATAAATCCCGCGAACAGAGGGATTCCCATGAGGGACAGGCTGGACACCAGAAGGCAGCCAAAGGTTACGGGCATCTTCTTTCCCAGCCCGTCAAGCTGGTAGATATAAGTCTTTCCTGTCTGGTGCATCACCGCCCCTGCGCAGAAAAAGGCGCAGATCTTCATAAAGGCGTGGGACACCAGATGGCTCAAGGCCGCCGCCAGCCCCAGGGGCGTCATGAGGGTTGCCCCAAAAAGGATATAGGACAGATTGCTCACCGTGGAATAGGCAAGACGCCTCTTCCAGTGGACCTCTTTCACGGCCATGGTGGAGCCGAAGGCGATGGTCACCAGGGCCGCCGTCATCACCACCCCCTGGGCCCAGGTCCCTTTTACAAACTCAGACCCAAAGCTGAAATAAGTGAGCCGCAAAATGGCGAACGCGCCTGACTTTACCACTGCCACAGCATGGAGCAGGGCCGTCACAGGGGTGGGCGCCACAGCGGCTTTGGGAAGCCATCGGTAGCAGGGAAACAGAGCCGCCTTCACGCCAAAACCAAAGAAGGCCAGCACATAGGCAAAAAGCAGAATATTCTTTTTCTCTCCCGCTCTCACAAGATCCAGCATCCCTCCTGCCACAAACTCTGTTGTCCCTGTTGCCGAAAATCCCAGCACAAACACCAGGCCCACAAAGGCAAAGGCCGCGCCCCCTATGGAGTAATACAGGTAGGACCGGCCTGCCCGCACCGCCTCTGTGGTGAGGGGAAACAGCACAAGGGGCAGGGTTACCAGGGTCAGCATCTCATAAAACAGATACAGGGTTACCAGGTTTCCGGCCAGGGCAATGCCCAGGGTGATTCCGTAAGTTATGGTATAAAAAGCGAAAAAAGTATTTTTCCTCTCCTCGTGTTCCATGTACTCAAAGGCGTACAAGGTGGCCAGGGGCCACAGAAACGCCACCAGCCCCGCAAACACGCTTCCCATACGGTCCAGTTTGAACATAATGGTCAGCTCCGAGTACAGCCGAAACAGCACCAGCCGCCGTTCTCCGTCCGCTCCCCCCGCGATCGCTCCTGCCACAAGAAGGCTGTTTGCCACCACAAGGCCTTCGATGAAAAGCTCTCTTTTCCGGCTCCACTCCTCTTTTCCCCAACCGTGAAGCAGCATGGCCACACCGCTGAGAATCGGGAGGAACACCGGAAGAGCCAGTATGATCTCGCTCATATTCATCCCTCCGTCAAAGCACAGACGCCGCTATGGACTGCAGCATGGATATCAGATTTCCCGGAAAACACCCAAAGAGAAGGGCAGCGGCGGCCAGAATCCCTATGGGGGCCAGCATCCACCAGGATGGCTCCTTTCCTGTCAGCTTTCTCTTCTGGATCTCCTCCCCCTTAAAGTCATGGCCGGGGAAAAATCCCTGGATGGTCAGGGGCAGCAGATATCCGGCTGTCAAAAGAGCGCTCACCAGCAGCACCGCCGGGCCCACCCAGGACCAAACTCCCGCGCCCGAGGAGAGGGCGCCCGAGGCCAGATACCACTTGCTCACAAACCCGCTTGCCGGCGGGATTCCCACCAGGGCCAGGGCCGCTATGGTATAACAGGCCAGGGTTTTGGGCATTACCTGCCCCAGCCCCCTCATCTGCTCCACTCTGGTCCAGCCTGTGGTCACGATGACGGCTCCTGCTGTCAAAAACAGGGCATGCTTGATCACCGAGTGGAACACCACATGGGAGAGGGCTCCCACAAAGGCGGTCTGGTTTAAAAGGCTTAATCCGAAAAGCACGTAGCTCACCTGGCTCACAGTGGAGTAGGCCAGGCGTTTCTTCAGCACAGGCTCCTTGTAGGCCAGCATGGAACCCATGAACACGGTTAAGAGAGTCAAAAGAATCCACGCGTTCTGAACCCATGTGCCCCTGAGCCGGTCCGGACCGATGATATAATATACCACACGTATAATCGCCAGAACCCCTGCCTTGGTGATCAGTCCTGAGAGCACCGCGCTGGCAGAGGCCGGAGCCACCGGGTGAGCCGTGGGAAGCCAGCCATGAAGGGGAAACATGCCGGCCTTTGTGCCGAATCCCACGATCATGCAGAAGGCGGAGGCCAGCAAAAGCCCCTCTTTTCCTGCCAGGGCCCCGTCGTTTAACACTCCTCCTGCCGTAAATGTCAGATTTTCCGACACTCCTGCCAGGAAGAAAATTCCAAACAGAGCCAGAAACGCGCCTGCCACAGAGTAAAACAAATATTTAAGGCCGGCCCTCACCGCCTCCCTGCTCCGCTCGTGGAGCACCAAAGGCAGGGAAGTCAGGGTCATAAGCTCATAAAACACATACAGCGTGATGAGATTTGCTGAAAAATTCAGCCCCATCAAAACTCCTGCCACGATGAGATAATATCCAAAAAACCGGTGTTCCTCCTCCTCGTGGGACATGTAGGCCACGGAATAGATTCCCACCAGCAGCCACACCGCTGCCGTGAGGGCCGCGAACAGGCGGCTCACCTGGTCTATATGCAGCCCTAAAGTGATCTGCTCCGTCAGTCTCAGCATGGTCAGGCTCCCGCCTGAGACCAGCGCCTGCAGCGTCAGGGCCAGCTCCAGCGCAAGGACCGCTACGGACAGACTTATCAGATATTTCCGGTTTTTCCGGAACACCTTCCCTGCCAGCACCACGATCCCCGCCAGTATGGGGCAGACCATGGGAAGCAGCAACATCATATTTCCTTCCATAATCGTTCTCTCCTAATATTTTCCGCTATTTATCCGAACATGGCCAGACCGTCGGTAATGGCCTGCACAATAGGCTGGGATGCCAGACCCAGCACCAGATTCACTCCTATAAAGCAAAGGATCGCCAGACGCAGGTGCCAGGATTTCCGGGGGACAGTCTCTGGTATAGGGGCATCCTCGGGCCTCCGCCTGGAGTATAAGGTGATCACCAGACGCAGGAAGTAAACCGCGTTTAAGGTGGTGCTGACCGCCAGAACAATCAGGGTGGGCAGCATTTTGTGAGGACTCTCAAGAGCCGATGTGGCAAAAAGAAGCTTTGAGATAAATCCCGACAGCATGGGAAAACCCACCATTGACAGGGAACCTACCGTAAAACCGATCCCTGCCAGAGGATTCCGGTATCCGGCGCCTCTCAGGCTTACATAGTCCTTCTTATCCCCGGACACCTCATAGAGTCCCACCGCGCTGATAAAAAGAAGAGCCTTTGTGGCAGAGTGGGTAAAAATGTGGAAGACAGCCGCCACCATGCCATAGGAGGTCCCAAGGCCAATGCCCATGTAAATATATCCGATCTGGGCCACGGAAGAGTAAGCCGTCATCCTTCTGGTATCCGTCTCATGGATGGCGTGGAGCGACCCCATGACCATGCCGACGATGCCGAACACATACAGCACATTGGCCATCTGGCTGGACACCAGGTTCTCATATCCCAGAACCCTGTAAAAGATCTTGATCAGCAGGAAGATATAACCCTTTGACACCAGGCCGGAAAGAACCGCGCTGGCCGTTGGGGTGGCGTAACCGTAGGTATCCGGAATCCAGTAATGGAAAGGATACAGTCCGCTTTTGATGGCCAGGCCCACGCCGATGACCGCCATGATCACCAGCAGGGGAAGCCGGTAGCTTCCCTCCGCCACCAGCATCTCCACCGACTCCTTGGCCGGACTCATAAGCAGATGTCCGGTGACGTCGTAGAGAATGCTTAAGCCAATGAGAAACAGGCCGGACCCCAGCTGGCTCATGATCATGTACCGGATAGCGGCGGACATGCTGCGCCCCTTCTGGCGGATCATGATGAGACCGCAGCCCGCGATGGTGTTAATCTCCACAAACACATACGCAGTAAACAGGTCATTGGTGTACACCAGGGCCAGAAGGGAGCTGAGCATCAAATCGATCATAATATAAAATAAGTTTAGTTTTTTCTCCTCCACATCCTCCGCAGTGTGCTCCAGGCCGCCGATTACTGCCAGGAACATGATCACCCCGAAAAATACGGCCGTCACTCCCTCCAGCACTCCTGCTCGGATCTCATTGCCCCAGGGAGCAGGAAAATGTCCCATCATAAAGGTGTAGCTCTCCCCTGTCCCCAGGCAGAAGGCCAGCGTGCCCGCCGACAGGGCCGTGGTGACGGCGATCATCACAAGACTTAGGTTTCTTGCCTTCTTCCCATCCAGCACCGAGGACACGATGCCGGAGAACATGGCGATGATAATGGAGAAAAAGGGGAAATTCTGTACAAAACTCATGTCTGCTCCTCCTCCTTTGCCATGATCAGAATCTCGTCAAGATCCAGAGAATGGTATCTCTCATAGAGACGGATGGTCAGGGACAGCATAAGGGCCGTGGTGCTGACGCTGACCACAATGCCCGTAAGCACAAGCCCGCTGGGCACAGGGTTGATGTAGGCCTCCACCTCCTGGACCCCGTCCACCACAATGGGAACCGCCCTGCCTGTGATATAACCCTTTGAGGCCAGAAACAGATAGGTCGCGGTATCCATGACGTTCATCCCCATGATCTTTTTGATCAGATTCCGGTGAAGGAGAAGGATGGTAAATCCCACGCCGAACAAAATCACCGCGGCCGTCTCTTCTATATTCAGTGACAGATGCTGCAACATCTCACATGCCCCCTTTCCGGAACAGGGTATAGAACACATACATGGTGCAGGCCACCACCAGCCCCACACAGATATTCAAAGGCAGGATCAGCCCGCTGCTCAGGATAGCCCCCGGAGTCCCCAGAGGGATTCCGCTCTCCAAGTGATTGGCGCCTGTAAAGAACGAATAGCTTTTTGCCAGACAATAAAAGGTCAGGGCGCAGAGGGTGGTCCGCCTGTAGACCTTCTCCGTAAACAGGCGGCTCATCTTTCTGTACCCGTAGGCAGTTAAGTACAAAATCAGACCTGAGCCCAAGACCGCGCCGCCGGAGAACCCGCCCCCGGGGGACAGATGGCCGTTGAGCACAATATAGATCCCAAAGATCATGATCACAGGCACCAGAACGCAGGCGCATTTCTGGAGGATAATGTCGTCTTTGGGTTCAAAGTGGCGGTCATCGCTCTCTGCTATCATCTTTTTTATACTCTCATTTTTACTGTCCGCATCCAAGCGCAGAAGCACCAGAACGCAGCAGGATGCGATAAACAGCACGCAGGACTCCCCGAAGGTATCAAAGGCACGGTAATCCAGGATCATGCCTGTGACAATATTCACGGCCCCTGTCTCCTGGAGGCCTTTCTCAATATACCTGGCAGCCACCTCGTTGTTGGCCGGATTGCCGGCATTTCCTGTCACAGGCAGGGCCGATACTGTCCACAGAAGCACCAGAATAATCCCCAGACACAAAATCACCGACATAACCTTGTAAAATTTTTGAAAATACCGGATGCCTCTGGCTTTCATGATCTCCGTCTTTCCCTCATGGTGGGCCGCGATCCGGGTCAGCTCCTCATCATAGGCCTTTCTTCTGGCCAGATCCTTCCGGCGCTCCCTCATCCGGCTTTCCGGTATCACCTCCGTGGGGTCCATCCCGGAGCTTAAGGGGTCCGTCTCCCCATCTACCCATGTTTTGAATTTCAGCCAGCGGCTGGTCTCGTAATTATCCTTCCTCCTGCTCATCCTGCCCCTCCTTTCTGATGGCCCTGATCTTCTTCAATGTCAGGAAGAACAGGATGCTGGTTACCCCGGCGCCCACTGCGGCCTCTGTGATCGCCAGGTCCGGAGACTGGAGGATCATCCAGATCAGGCACATGATCAGGCTGTAGGACATAAATATGATGATTGAGGTCAGCAGATCCTTGGTAAATGCCACAGACAAGGCACACAGCACCAGACAAAGCAAAAGAATACACTCAAACAGTCTCATCTGCCCTTTCCTCCCTTTTTCTTGTTGCCGTAAAGTTTTCATCGCCGTCAGGCGATCTCAATTCAGGTATGCCAAGTGCGCCCGCCACACTTTCATGGGACGGTGGTGCGTCCGCTGGCCGGGCGCACGAAGGTTTGTTATGAAAATCATCATCCTGGAGCTTGCTGGCCCTGTCCTCCATCGTCACCCGGATCCCGTTATTTTTCTCCAGCACAGAGATCTCACCCAGACGCTCGTCCGTCATGGCCTCCAAGCGGCTGATCATATGGCCGGACACCGGCGAGGCGATCCAGAAAAACAAGATTACCATGGACAGCTTCAGGGAATCCATGGAAAACCCCCTTATGACGATCAAACTCAGAATCACAAATAAAATCCCCAGAGTATCCCCCAGGGCCGCCGCGTGCATACGGTTCAGAGCATGATGGAACCGGTTGACTCCAAAAACCGCTGATATCATAAATGCCAGCCCCAGGGCCATACAGGCGGCGGCGACGGCAAATCGTATCCACTCCCCGGTCATGGCTTCACCTCCTCCTCACGGATCTCCACACCCTGCTTGCTCAAGTTATCCTCAATGGCTCCAAGATCCGCCTTCATGTGCTTCCGCTGGAGATACACACCAGTGTACACTTTGCACAGAACCACCACTCCCAGAAAGCTGATCATGGCATAGATCAGGCACACATCCACCAGGTAATTCTCATCAAGCCACACGGAAAAGATGGCAGTGACCATGATCACCATGGTTCCGATCATATTCACCGCGATAATCCGGTCCGAGATACCAGGCCCCAGTATGGAACGGATGATACTCAGGATGATCATCACAGCCAGCACCACAACCGCAGCTGTCATCAAAAACTCATAGGCCTGCTGTATCAACTCCATTTTTCTTCTTCTGCCTCCATTTCCTTAAGTAATTCCACAAACACCGAATCCTCTACTCCCTCGGCCAGCTCCTGGTCCAGACAGTGGACGCAGAAACGGTCTCCCTCCACAGACACCGTGATGGTCCCAGGTGTCAGAGTGATGGAGTTGGCCAACAGCATCTTGGCCATCCCTGTCCTGAAATTCGTGTCAAAATACACAAACCCCGGCTCCGGCTGCAGCTCCGGTGAAAATATGATCTTTAAGACGCTCACATTGGCTTTTACGATCTCCTTGATCAAAACCCACAGATACCTGATAAACAGAGGAACCAGATGGAACAACAGGATTTCTTTGCGGAAGCTGTAATCTAAATATCTGCATGTAAACCAAAACAGTACCGCCGATATCACCATGCCGAACATAAAGATTTCCAATGTTACTTTTCCATTGAGGATCAGCCATACTGCCAAAAACAATAGATACATAGACTTCCCCCTTTCATTTATAAAAAAAATATAAACAATAGTGCGAACTGTATTATACCGCTGTTCTTTTATAAATACAAGATGACATTTCCAATCCTTTGTATTTTTATCATCTTTTTTATAGTAGGAAGGCAAAATGCGCAGCATTTTTTAGGATGCCTTCCGACGTACTGGCAGGTGACGCGCAGCGGCGCGTGCCGACACCTCTATTACAGGAGGAAGGCAAAATGCGCAGCAGCGCGTGCCAAAAGCCGGCATTACCTGCCGGCTTCCATGATCGCTTCTATAATCTCCATATAATCGCTGCAGAATTCGCCGTAAATGGGAATCATGGCCTCCTGAAACCTGGCCTTCTCCTCCGCCGTCAGCTCCACCACATGGCATCCGCTCTCCCGGACCCGCCTCTCGGATTCCTGGGATCTCTTCTCCCACAGCTCCCTCTCATAGAGCGCCGATTCCTGGGCGCACTCCCGTATGATTGTCTTGTACTCGTCGGAAAGCTTGTTCCATGTCACCTCAGACACCAGCTGAAGCTCCGGCACCCGGGTATGCTCGTCCACGGTATAGTAGGAGGCCACCCGGTAGTGTCCCTCGGAATCATACGAGGCCCAGTTGTTCTCCGCCCCGTCAATCTCCCCTGTCTCCAGCGCAGAGTACACCTGGTCATAGGGGAGGGGAACCGGTATTCCCCCTAAGGCCCGCACCATCCTCTGCATAACCTCAGACTCCTGAACCCGGATTTTCATGCCCTTCATGTCCTCCAGGCACTCCACAGGTTTTTTTGTGTTGTAAAAATTTCTCGCCCCTGCATCATACCAGGACATAGCCACCAGGCCGGAACCCTCAAAGGAATTGAGAAAATCATCGCCGATCTCCCCCTCCAGAACCTCCCACATATGGTTGGCATCCGTGTACAGGTAAGGCATCTGCAGTACATTCAGCTTGGGGATAAAATCCGCCAGGGAGGACAGGGAGATCCTGGCAAAATCGATCCCTCCAAAGCGCATCTGCTTGATGATCCCCCTCTCATCCCCAAGGCTTCCCCCGGCATTGACCTGGATCTCGATCTTCCCCCCTGTCCTCTCGTACACCAGCTGGGCGAACCGGACCGCCCCCTGGGCCGTGGGATAATCCTCTGCCTGATTTTCCGCGTAAGTGAACACATACTCCGGAATGTTCTCCTCCTGGGCGCCGTGGTCCCAGATCCCGCAGCCCCCAACCCCCAGAACCGCTCCTGTCATCAGCAGCAGTGTCAGACCTTTTCTCACCACAATTGCCTTCCTCCTATTAAAACCTGAAAAAGGTGAGAATCTCTTTGTTGAGATTCCCACCGATATTTTCCACTTTAAATAATATACACGTTCCCTTGCAGTCCGTCAGCTTAAAACGCTGGGCAGCCACAGGCTGATCGCAGGGATAAAGGTGATCAGCAGCAGTGTGATGATCATGCACAGATAGAAGGGAAGGGTTGCCTTTACTACCTTCTCCATAGGAACCTTCGCCACTGCGGAACCGATGAACAGCACGGCCCCTACAGGAGGTGTCAGAAGACCGATACCACAGTTCAAGATCACCATGATACCAAACTGGATGGGATCCAGTCCGATGGAGGTGGCGATGGGAAGCAGGATCGGGGTAGCGATCAGGATGATCGGAGCCATATCCATGATACATCCAAGAACCAGAAGGATCAGGTTCAGCATCAGGGCCAGGATAATGGGGTTATTGGTCAGGCCGGTGATGGCGTTGGCCGCCAGATCCGGCACATGAAGCCTTGTAAGGCAGTATCCGAAGATACTGGAGGTAGCGATCAGGATGAGCACGATGGACAGGGTATCCACGCAGTCTCCCAAAACTCTCCACACACCTTTCCAGTCCAGTCCCTTGTAGATAAATACGCTGACAAAAAGGCTGTAGATAACCGCCACAGCCGCGGACTCGGTAGCTGTAAACAGACCGCCTACAACGCCGAATACCACGATCAGAATCGCTGCCAGCGCCCAGAAGGATACGCTCAGCTGCTTTAACAGATTGATGATGCTGAACTTCTCGCCCTTGGGGTAGTTGCGCTTCACGGAGATGATGTAGGAACCGATCATCAGGGAAGCAGCCAGAAGAGCGCCCGGAATATATCCTGCCAGGAACAGGCTGCCTACGGAAATGCCGCCTGCGGTGGTTGCGTAGATAACCATGTTGTGGCTTGGCGGAACCAGAAGTCCCTCACAGGATGAGGTGATGGTTACCGCTGTGGAGAAATCCGCGTCATAGCCCTGATCCACCATCATGGGAATCAGGATGGAACCTAAGGACGCCGTGTCGGCGGATGCGGAACCTGAGATACCACCGAAGAAATAAGAAGCCACGATGTTAACCATAGCCATGCCGCCCCGCATCCAGCCTACGCAGGAATTGGCGAGGGCGATCAGTTTCTCGGAGATGCCGCCGGAACCCATAAGGCAGCCCATGGTGATGAAGAAAGGAACTGCCATCAAGCTGAATGAGCTGATGCCCTTTACCATCTGCTGGCAGATCGTGGTCAGAGGAAGGCCCTGGGACATAAGGCAGAACACAGAGGACAAGGCCACTGCGTAGGCGATGGGGAACCGCAAAAATACCATAACAAAGAAACTCCCCAGTAAAATAGCAATTGCCATAGAATCTACACTCATACTATTCCTCCTCCTTCACAAAAAAACCTTTGATATGTCCGTAGATGGCCTCCAGCTCGAAAACCAGCATGGCGACGCCGGCCAAAGGAACGGGGAAATACATCCAGAATCTGGACACATTCGGCATACTTACGTAGCTTCCCTTCGCTCCAAGACCGGAAGCGTACTGCCAGCCCACGATGATCATGATCAGGGCCAGAGCCAGAACAGCCACATCGGCCAGCAGGTCTAAAAACTTCACCACTTTTTTGGGAAGATATACGTCAAAAGAAGTCATACGGATATGAGCGTTTCTGCGGATCGCCAGTGCGGCGGAGAGAACTGCCATGTAGGACATACAGGTCAGAACCACTTCCTCACTCCATGCCGGGTCCGGGATAAAAGAAACATAACGACCGGCAACTGCCATACTGGTGATCAGGATATCCACAATGAGAAGAAGCTTGCAGATAACCATGAAAAGCTTGTATGTAAAGTCATATGCCGGCCTGATCTTATCGATAGTTTTGAAAATTTCTGGCATATAGAAACCCCTCCTTATTTCGCTTTCTCTGCCTTTTTAAAAAGGCACAGAGGCAATGACTCCTCTGTGCCCGCTGTTATTGCTTTATAATATTATACCTTACTGCAGATCCAGAAGCTTCTGATACAGATCCTCATAGCCCTTGGTGTTATCCTCGATAACCTTCTTTGTTGCTTCCTGCCATGGAGTAACATCGGTTACCTCAACGATATTCACGCCTTCGCTCTTTAACTGATCAAGAACTTCGTTCTCTTTGCTCTCGGAGTTGGCTCTGTTCTGCTGGGAAGCGTAAGCGCCGGCCTCCATGATAATAGCCTGCTGATCTGGTGTCAGCTTATCCCATGCCTCGTCGGTGATGATAACCTGAACAGCGCCCAGGGTATGTCCGTCAAGGATCATATTGGGAGCAACCTCCGGGAAAGCGTTGGACTTATAGTTGGCGATGGGCTGCTCCGCGCCGTCCACAACGCCGGTCTGCAAAGCAGAGTACAGCTCGTTAAAGGATACAACTGTGGGGGAAGCGCCCAGTCCTTCTACCAGACCGTTCATAACCGGGTCGTTGGACACACGCAGCTTCATGCCCTTCAAATCCTCAATACCGGAAATCTCCTTTGTTGTGAAGAAATGACGGAAACCTTCCTCGCCGTACCACAGGCCTCTTACGCCGGAACCGTTCTCCTGGGACTCCAGAAGGAACTCCTGAGCCAGGTCGCTGGTAGCGAAATTCCAGAAATGCTCGCGGCTTACAAAGGTGTAGGGCAGGGACAGAAGCATGGACTTCGCTCCGCCGTAGCTTGTCAGAGCGAACGCGGAGATACGGGACATATCAATGGTTCCGCCGCCGCCCAGCATGGTATCCAGAACATCGTTCTCAGAACCCAGAACGCCGCTGGCCTGAACGTCGATGGTGATCTTGCCGTCTGACAGCTCCTCTGCCTTGGTCTTGAAATCCGTAGCCATCTGGCCTACGATGGTATCCAGGGGATTAACCTCTGCGTATACCAGAGTAACCGCCGGCATATTAGCGGTGTCATACGCGCCTGCAGACGCGCCGCCCGCGTTATCCGCAGCAGCAGTGGTGCTGCCCGCGTTATCTGCCGGGGCCTGTGTATCTGCCGGAGCCTGTGTCGCCGCAGCCGTAGTTGGGGTATCGGGGCTCTTTAAGCCGCAGCCCGCCAGGGAACCTGCCACCATAGCCGCGCACAGCACTGTACTGACAATTTTCTTTTTCATGTTACATCTCCTCCTCTTTTCTTTTAAGTCGCACCGTGACCCGCTCAAAAAGCGAATCGCAATACGTTTTAACTTCAACTCTATTATAAATAAAAAAATGCATTGTGAATATAGTAAATTTTTGTGAAACCTAGGATATTTTTAACCAAAATCTGTTTTTTCTTTATTCACTTCCTACAAATATATGGCAAAATTCCCATTTTTTCCTCCAGATTATGCACAAGGGGCATCAGGGGAACTGTCAAGATTTCCGCTGGAAGATCCCTGCCCTGTACTCTGTGGGCGTCTGTCCCGTGATCCGTTTAAACACTCTGGCAAAATAATTGGAATCCATGTACCCCACGGACTTCCCCACATCCTTTACATTGACCGTGGGTTCCTCCAGCATCTTTTTTGCCTCCGCCACCCGGTACTCTGTGAGGTAGGAGGTAAAATTCTTGCTGAAGCACTGCTTGAACAGCTTGCAGAAATAGGCCTCCGAGTAGTTCATGGCCCTGGCCACCTCCTGCATGGAGATATCATACATATAGTTCTCCCGGACATAGCTCAGGATCATTTCCGTCACCTTTCCCATGCGGGCTTTTCCCAGTTCCTCCGGCTCCTCCCCCTCCTGGGGCTTTAGCTCCTCCGGCCACTGGGATTTCTCTTTCAGCAGGGCTCTCTGGGATATGGCCTCCTGGACCCGGTTAAGCCGGTTCTCCCGTTCCTCTGCCAGCCGGATGGCCTCCTCCAAGACAAGCATCAGCTCCTTCTCCTCATAGGGCTTGAGCAGATAGTCCAGGGCCCGGACCGTGATGGCTTTTTTGGCATAGGAAAACTCGTCATAGGCCGTGAGAAAGATGATGCTGGTATCCCTGTCCTTCTCCCGGATCCTCTCCGCCGCTTCGATGCCGTTGATGCCGGGCATCTCGATATCCAGGATCACGATCTGGATCTTCTCCCTCTCATAGATCTCCAGGGCCTCTCTGCCGTTTTCTGCCTGAAAAATCTCACACCGGTCCTTTAAATTCTTGTGGATGGTCCTGTACAATATGGTTCTCTCGATCATCTCGTCATCTGCTATCAATACCCGGTACATATCGTTATTCCTCCTTTTTAGGTATCGGCACGAGCCGCGACCCGTCACCTGCTTATGCCCTTTGGGATCCACATCTGGATCACGGTTCCTCTCCCCCGGACGCTGTATATCTTTATATGCCCCTTTTTGTACATGGTGTGGATCCGCCTGTAGATGTTGCCCAGCCCGATCCCGGCGCCTTTTCCCTTATCCCGATTTTCCTTTAAAGCCCTGCGGACCTCCTCATATCTCTCCTGTGTCATCCCAAGGCCCGTATCTGCCACGGAGACAACCACATAGTCTTCTGTCTGCCATGCCCGCAAAAACACCTTGCCCCCCTGCTCCTTTTTGGCCAGGCCGTGGATGATGGCGTTCTCCACCAGCGGCTGCAGCGTGAAAGCCGGAACCGTCACTCTCCCGGGATCCAGCTCCAGCTTGGATTCATACACGATCCTTCCGCCAAACCGCATCTGCTGGATAAACATATAATCCTCCACCACCTTAAGCTCCCTCTCCAGCATGACGGTCTGTTCCGACATCTTGAGATTGTACCGGAACAGGCTGCTCAGGCTGGTGATCATCTGATCCGTGGTCTGGGCCTCCTCCAGCTTGGCCATGCCGGAGATGGTGTTTAAGGTGTTGAAAAGAAAATGGGGATTAATCTGATTTTTTAACAGCTCCAGCCTGGCTTCCTCCAGCTGCTTTTCCATCTCCACTTTTTCCATCTCTTCCTTGTAGAGCAGCTCCGCGATCTCGCTGTTTTTTTTCAGGGTGTTGATGTACCCTTCTGTGGCATGCTTCATCTTGTTGAAGGATTTTACCAGATCCCCCATCTCGTCTTTGTTGTCCACGGTTAAATCCGAGACATTAAAATCATACCCGGCGATCTTCCGGCTGCTGTCAGCCAGAAGCACCAGGGGACTCACCAGGGTGTTGGACAGGACTCTGGTGAGCACGATGATCACCGCCAGCATCATGGCAAAAAAGATAAAGATCAGGTATCTCATATTATAGATATTGGGCAGCCTTTTCAGATACCGGTCATTGCCCTCCTTTAAGGTGACCTGAACCAAGCGCCTTGCGTAGGACTGAAGATAATCCTGCATATCATAGACATCGTAGAGCGCGGAGATATAATCCTCCCCCCGTCCGTCCATCCCCAGCACAGTTTCCCGCATAAGGCTGTAGTTCTCATATCCGTTTTTGATGTTCCAGGTGCGGGCGTATCTCTCGCTTCCGATCTCGCCGTAATCAAAAGGAAGGGAACGGATGCACCGCTCCGTCCTCACACAGCTCAGCACATACTCCTGGCGCTTCTCCTCGCTCTTGTCCCTCACATATCCGGCAAAGGCCTTTGCTTCCAACTCCATGGCTTCCTGAAAATCATGGCAGCGGGAATTGTCCTCCAGGATGGCGTTAAAGCTGTTGACCACAAAATTCATGACCACGATGGTGCATATGACCGACAGGCCCATGACAAGGGACAGCATGACCGCGTAGATCCCCAGTTTTTTCTTTAATGAAATTTTCAGCCACTGGTTTCTCAGACTTTTTATCATGTTTCGCACTGCTTTTGCACCATCTGATACACATAGGAAAACGGCACATCTTTGTCTTTTGCCAGCTTGGCGGCGCTGTCGTATTCCGGATAGAATTTTTTAAACCCTCCGGCCTGGCATACCTTCACCTGGACTTCCCCCAGGGGAGTGCTCACCGTCTTCTGCTCTCTGCCAAGAACGGTCCTCTCCATCTCCACACGGCGGATGCCGATGGTGGTGGTCTCCCGGAAGATGATGTGCTCCAGTTTCTGGATATCCTCCCGGCTGCAGATCACATTCAGCTGCCATGCCGGCCTGTTCTTCTTCATAAACACAGGCATATAGTGGACATCCTTCGCGCCGGCCTCGAAAAGCTGTCCCATGGCGTATCCCAGGGTTTCCCCGGTGGAGTCGTCGATGTTGGCCTCCAGCTTAAAGATGGTATCCCTCTCCCCCGTCTTCTCCCTGATGATCATGGCTCTCAAAATGCCGGAGCTCTCATAGTTTCTTTTTCCGGCCCCGATTCCCACCTTCTCAATGAAAAAATCTTTAGGCAGAGTCTCCGAGGTTTTGACGGCAGCCGCGATGGCGGCCCCCGTGGGGGTCACAAACTCCCCTTCCGCCTCCACGATCCTCACAGGAAGGCCGTAGAGCTTCACGATATTGGCCACCGCCGGAACGGGCACGGGAAGGATCCCGTGCCGGCAGCGGATGGTCCCCATTCCCTCGCACAGCAGGGGGATCACCACCTCCCTGATTCCCAAATTGTCTATACATACCGCGGCTGCCACGATATCCGCAATGGAATCCATTGCCCCCGCCTCATGGAAGTGGACCTGATCCACCGGGACATTGTGAGCCCTGGATTCTGCCTCTGCCAGGATCTCAAAGATCCTCACAGCCAGGTTCCTGGCCCCCTCCGTCATCCTTCCCCGGCCAATGATCCTTTTGATCTCCTCCAGGCCCCGGTTCTCATGTTCCCTATCCAGGATAACGTTGAAGTCACAGGCATCAATCCCCGACTTTCTCACCCTCCTGATCTCAACCCGGAATCCAGGCAGCGAAAGGCTGTCCAGCGCCTCCCGCATCACCTGCTCGTCCGCTCCAAGGTCAAGCAGGGCCGCAACCGTCATGTCCCCGCTGATCCCTGAATAGCACTCCAGGTACAGCTTGTCTCTGGAATCCATCTTGTCAGTCCTCCCAATAATAATCGGTTTCGTCAATCCGTTATGTAGCTCTTCAGGATCTCCAGCACCCTGTCCACGTCAATGGGCTTGGCGATATGCTCATTCATGCCGCACTCCTTGCAGTGCTGGATATCCTCGGAAAACGCGTCGGCTGTCATGGCGATAATGGGCAGCTTCGCATCTTCCCGGTCAAGGGCTCTGATGGCCAAAGCCGCCTCATAGCCTGTCATCACCGGCATCCGGATATCCATGAGGATGGCGTCATAGTAGCCTTTTGGAGAATTCTCGAATTTTTCCACACAGACCCTGCCGTTCTCTGCCCTCTCCAGTTTGAGATTTGTCTCGGACAGAAGCTCCTCGGCAATCTCCCAGTTTAAGTCATTATCCTCCGCCACAAGCACCCTTTTTCCTTCAAGGTCTATGCTTCTCTTTTTCTCCTCCCGGGATTCGCCGGGCTTTTCCGTCATATAGCTGCTCAGGCTCAGATACAGGCTGGATTTAAACAGCGGCTTGGAGATAAATCCCTGAACTCCCGCGCTCCTGGCCTCCTCCTCAATGTCGCTCCAGTCGTAGGCAGAGATGATGAAGATGGGCACCGCCTCCCCCACCCTTTTGCGGATCTCCCTGGTGGTGGCAAGGCCATCCATCCCCGGCATCTTCCAGTCTAACAGAACGATCTGGTAGCTGTTGCCCTCCTTAAAGCGCTCCTCCACCATCTCCACTGCCGTCTGTCCGTCCAGACACCATTCCGCCTCAATGCCGATCTCCTTTAAGGACTGAACCGCCCCCTGGCACAGGTCTTCATTGTTGTCCACCACAAGCATGTTCCAGGCCGGAAGAATCATGTCCTCCTCCCGGACAGCCGCCTTCTCCAGATCCAGGGTGATGCGGAATTCACTTCCCTCCCCCGGCGCGCTCTTAAGCTCAATGGAGCCCTTCATGGCGTCTACGATGCACTTTGTGATGGCCATCCCAAGGCCGCTTCCCTCTGTCTTGTCAACCCTTAAATTCTTTTCCCTGGTAAATGTATCAAAAATAGTCTTCTGGAACTCCGGCGTCATGCCGATTCCGTTATCCTTCACCCGGAAATGGCACCGCACCCAGTCGTTCCCCTCCGGCGAAGCCTCCTGGCTCAAATATACATTGATCACTCCTCCCTCCGGAGTGAACTTGATGGCATTGGACAGAAGATTGATGAGGATCTGGTTCAGCCTCACGCTGTCGCAGTATACCTCCTCATTGGACACATCGTCGATAAAGATATCAAAATGCTGATTCCTGGATTTGATCTGGGGCTGCACGATGTTGACGATGCTGCCCATGGTATCCCTCAGAGACACCAGATGCTTGTTGAGGGACAGTTTCCCGCTCTCGATCTTGGACATGTCCAGGACATCGTTGATCAGGCCCAGCAGATGCTTGCTGGACAGGGTGATCTTTGCCAGACAGTCCTTTACCCGGCTCTGGTCGTCAATATTGGCCATGGCGATGGCCGTCATTCCCACGATGCCGTTCATGGGAGTCCGGATATCGTGGCTCATGTTGGACAGGAATTCGCTCTTGGCCCGATTGGCCCTCACCGCCTCCTTCTCCGCCGCGTCCAATGCCCTCAGCTGGTTCTGGGACATCCGGTAATAGAAGGCGAAGATGATCAGCACCGCCACAAGGATCACGCTGCACACCCCCAGCATAGTGAACTGGCGCAGCATGCCTAAGCGGTTGATGGCGTCGTCAAGCACGCCGTAGGGCATAACGGAAACCAGGTACCACTCGGAACCCGGCAGGTGGGAACAGTAAACGTGGTGGTGCACCCCGTTCACCATGGTCATGGCGGAATAATCCACGTCAGCGTCCATAGCCTCCTTCAGTTCCCTAGCCCACTGCTCCGGCGTCCTGCCGTCATACTCGGAAAACACCTCCCGGATCCTGGTAAAATAATTGTCCCGGACCCCGTCTCCGCTGCGGATCACAAAGCTTCCGTCCCTGCGTATGATGTGATAGTATACCAGGGAATTCTCCTCCTCCAGCACCAGGGCATCGCTTAAATATTCCATGGGAAGACCCGCCACCATGGCGGTGCTGGTTCTGCCGCCGCTCATGGGATAGTTGGCATCCAGCACAAACATCACCAGCTTCTCCCCGGCCTTGTTGAACCCGCTGGTGACCCCGTTCTTTCCGCTTTCCAGCACCGTCCTCAGCTCTTCCCTGTCAAAGACCTCCACATCTTCCCCGTAGATCACCTCATGCTCGCCCTGGGCCGTGTACAGGCCCAGATAGGAGAGGTCCCGGATGCTGGCGCTCAAAGCCAGCTCTGCTTTCATGTCATCCCCGTAGGAAACCTCCTGGGCCGGAGTTCGCCTGATGATCCCGTCCATCTGGGACAGCCTCAAATTCACGATGGCGTCGAACTTCTGGTTCAGCTGTTTGCTCATCTCCGACATGTAGATCTCCCCGATCTCGCTGATAGCATTTTCACTTTTTCCGGTCATAAACGTCTCCAGCCACAAAAAGCACACGATGCACAGGACAACCAAACCCACTATGCTGGCAAACAGAAACCTTCTGGTCTTATTCATCTTCTCTCCCTCTTTCCGTTCATAATAAGGAGGGTCACTCCTGCCGCCGCCGCAAACAGCGAGATAAACTGAGACGTGGTCAGAGCACCCACATTGCCCCTTATGAGATCACCCCTGAAAAACTCGATCACAAACCGCCCCAGGCTGTAGATAATCAGGTACATGGCCGCCGTGTCCCCTGACCTCTTAAGCCGCTTTGCCAGCCACAGCAGAAGGAAAAAATGGAGAAAATTAAAGGCGCTGGAGATAAGCTGAGTGGGGATAAGGGGAATGTTGTTGGGAGCATAGGCGGACTCCTTAAACACGACGGCAAAGGCGCTGTCGGTCTCCCTGCCGTAGCAGCAGCCTGCCAGGAAACAGCCAATGCGTCCGAATCCCTGGGCCAGGGCCACAGAAGGAAGAACCAGATCCGCGTATCCCAAAAAGTCCAGCTTATGCTTTCTGCAGTACATGTAACCGCCCATAATGCCGCCGATGATGCCGCCGTAAACCACAAAGCCGTTGGACACGTCCAACAGCAGGCCCGGATTCTCTATGATCTGGTCTATGGTGGTGATATAGTACAAAAGCTTGGCGCTCACCAGGCCGATCCCCATGCCCCACAGGGCGATCCCCATCACATGGTCCGGATCCAGCCCCTGTTTTCTGGCCCTGTTCTCCGTCACCAGATAGGCGGCCAGAAAACCGATACCGATCATCAGACCGTACCCATGGATGGTAAAACCTCCTATAGAAAATAAATCATTCTTCATCGTCTTTCCTCTATTCTTTTACACTCTTATCTGCCGTCCATTCCTCGGGACGAGACAATACGGTTTTCATATCCTGTCACCACCCGCCAGGGTGATAACAGGAGTACGCATCAGCGCATTACCTATTATATCTTGTCACCACCCGTCAGGGTGATGACCTGCGTGCGCATCAGCGCACTACCTATTATATCATTTAATCCTCAAAGATTCTACCTGTTTCCAACAAAAGCATTTGATAAAAGCCTGGAGATGATTTACAATCATAGAGATATGCGGATATATCAGAAAAAAATAGCACAAAGGAGATAGATATGGCTGGACTTGGAACGCTCATCAATGCTGCCGGTATCGCTGCCGGAGGGCTTATGGGCCTTGTATTCGGAAAATTTATGAAAGAGCGGTATCAGGAGACCCTGACCACAGCCTGCGGGCTCAGCGTCATCTTCATAGGCATCGCCGGGACCCTGGAAAAAATGATGGCTGTCAGCTCGGGCCGCCTCACTGCCCAGGGGACTATGATGGTCATCGGAAGCTTCACATCAGGCTCCCTTCTGGGAGAATGGATGAACATCGAATACTATCTGGAGCGGTTCGGGACCTGGCTCAAGGACCGCACCGGAAGCGGAGACTCCCGGTTTGTGGAAGGCTTTGTCACCGCCTCCCTCACTGTGTGCATCGGCGCCATGGCCGTGGTGGGAGCCATCCGGGACGGGATCTACGGCGACTATTCCATCCTGGCCGCCAAGGCTGTCCTGGATCTGATCATCGTCATGGTCATGACCGCCTCCATGGGAAAGGGCTGCGCCTTTTCCGCCATCCCGGTGGCGCTGTTTCAGGGCTCCATCACCCTTCTCGCAAAGCTGATCGAGCCCCTTATGACCCAGCGCGCCCTGGACAATCTGTCCCTTACAGGCTCCATGCTGATCTTCTGCGTGGGAGTCAATCTGATCTGGGGCAAAAAGATTAAGGTGGCCAACATGCTGCCCACCCTTCTGGTGGCCGCGGCCTGGCCTGTTTAAGTTAAAAGCTTCAGGCAGCCGCGCCCGGACACCTCCGGGCCGAACCGCAGGCCGAAAAGATCACAGGCAGGCCATGAGCACGGTGCTCCACACCGGGATGGCGATCATGGACAGCACCGTGGTCAGCACCACGCATTTGCTGGCAAATTCCTCATCCCTGTGATATCTGGCCGCCAGGATCGCGGTAGTGCTGCCCGCAGGCATGGCAGCCAATATCACGGACACACCGCCTACCGTGGCGTCCACATGAAAAATGAGGCAGCCCACAAACACCGCTAAGGGAATTAACACCAGCCGGACCGCTGAAAACATCACTGTGATCCTGGTAACCATGGTCCTCAAATCCGCTCCCGCCATGATGGAGCCGATCAAAAGCATGGTCATGGGAGTGGTGGCGCTGCTTAAGCTGCCTAGGGTTCTGGTCAAAAAGGAGGGAAGGGGCAGCTGGAGCGCCATCAAAACCAGACCGATGATCACGGCCACAATGCACGGATGGGTGAGAACCTTCTTTACCACCTCTTTTTTGCTGGGACTCTCAGTAAAATAGGACACGCCCGCAGACCACATGACGATCCTCTGGGGGATCAGGTACACGGAGGCATACAAAAGCCCCATGGAGCCAAACAGCCCCTCCGCCACAGGATTTCCCAAAAATCCCGCATTGGAGCAGACCGTGGCGTACTGGAGCACGGTTCTCTTTTCTTTTTCAATCCTGTTGTAAGCCACTGCGCTGATGGCTGTGCAGAACATCTGCAGAAGAACAGATATGACCAGAATCTGGAATCCTTTCATAAGGATCTCTCTGTCCAGCTTTATGAGAAAGGACTGGATGATGTTGCAGGGGAGAATCAGATCAATGACCAGGTCCGTCAGCACCTTCTTCCCCTCTTCCGTGATCAGGTTTTTCTTTCTCAAATACCAGCCTATTCCGATCTCCAGAAACATCATCAGCTGCAGATCCATAACTCCCTGTAAATTCATGGCTTTTCTCTCCTGTTCTTCTTCATCCCCGCCGGGGCAGCGTTCTTTTTATTATATCCTCTCCTCCGCCTCACCGCAAGGTGTTTTTTCCGGCAGCTTGGCAGGCCGCGCTCTGGGGCGTGTGGCGATACCATATTATACTAACAGGATTTTTCCCTCCTCCGGCAATACTAATCCTACATCTATTATACCAGGAGGAGCCTATGGTGTCGTCATTTATCGCTTACTGTGTCATCCCTGCCTATACCATAATTTTTGCCGGCCGCAGCGGCTGGTTCACCTCCAACCTGTCGGTGATCGGCAGCTGGCCGGAACGTCAGGCGGGATTTTTCTTTCTCGGCCTTCTCGTGGGAATCTACTATCTTGTCATCCTCAGAAGGCTCCTGTCCTTCCTCCCGCGCCACAGGCCAGAGACAATCCTTCTCCACTCCGCCTTTGCCCTGCTGGTGCTGGCAGTCTCCACTCCTTATCTTCCCGAAACCGTGCCCATCCAGGCATTTCTCCATGTGGTATCCGCTTTCAGCGCCTCGGTCCTTCTCATCCTGTGCCTTTGGCGCGCCTTTTGGCGGCTGTCATGCCTGTCTGAGGAGGCCCTGGAGTTTCTCCGCCCCTACCGGGCATCCATGGCCGTGATCGTGGGAGTCTGCGCTGCCCTGCTTTTCATCGCCGGGATCATCAGCACAGCCATGGAAATCTATTTTCTCATCACCACCACCGTACTTGTGCAGAAAGCGTATACTCATTTTAAAATGGGTTCATGGTCTCAGCCTGTCTAAAATCTCCTCAAAACACACCCCGTCTGTGAGAGGTACTTCCATCTTAATGGATTCCTCCACGCAGTCTTTAATAAACCGGGCCGCCTTTTTCACTGATTTCTCCAAAGGCACCCCGTTGACCGCATCCGCCAGGATAATCGCCGAGAAGATATCCCCGGTGCCGCAGCGGGTCTGCCCCTTCCTCTTTGTCCGGCCAATGCTCCAGGTCTCCTCGCCTTTTCCTCCCCCCTTCTCATAGCAGAAATTGCCGATATAGCAGCCTGAGGGAACCCCGGTGATCACCACCTTCTCCGGCCCCATATCCCACAGGTCCCGGGCCATGGAGAGAAGTTCCCCCTCCTTCCACGGTCCCTCATGGTAAGGAGTTCCTGTGAGGATACAGCTCTCCGTCACATTTGGGGTGATGATACGGGCAAGGGATACAAGCCCTTTCATCTCCCCGCAAAGTTCCTCCGTACAGGCGGCGTAAACCTTTCCGTTGTCCCCCATGACCGGGTCCACCACCACCACGGTATTCTCTGCGGCAAAATCCCTTATAAAGTTTCTGACAATCTGGATCTGCCTTCCGGATCCTAAAAACCCTGTCCCGATCCCGTCAAAGGTCAGTCCTAATTTCCTCCACTGATCTGTGTAATCCTCCATGCGGTCCGTGTAATCGTCAAAATAATAGGTGGGGTATGCCGTATGGTTGGACAGCACCGCCGTGGGCACGGGGCAGCACTGTACCTTCAGCCTGGAGATCACCGGTATGGCCACGGTCAGGGCGCACCGGCCAAAGCCGGAAAGATCATTGATAACGGCAGCCTTTTTCTGGCGGGAGCTACCTGGTTTTTGACAAGACTCAGCGTTGTTCATGGTCTGGAATTCCTCTTCTTCTTTCTCTCTCTCACAGAAGTTCCCGCCTCCAGGACCCCTTGTCCCGGCCAGCGGCTCTTCCCGTTGTCCTTAAAATTTTGCTTCCTAATACTATAACATACCCCAGGACATATGGCAACCTCATCCCGGTCAGCTCACCAGGGCCTTAAGCTGCTCCAACAGCGCTCCGCCGCCTACCTGGATATTCCCCACCTGGGCGCAGATCCTCTCTAAACACTCCATCTCCTTCAGTTTGTAGAGTGTCTTATTTTCATCCATCAGCCTCGCGGTGTTCAAAAGGGATCTGGTGGAGGCCACCTCCTCCCGCCTGGTAATCACATTGGCCTGAGCCTTTTTCTCCGCTACTAGCACCGTATTCATGATATCCCGGATCTCCCCCGGCAGGATGATATCTTTGATCCCTGCTCCGCAGAACTGGATGCAGTAGTCCTTCTCCGCCTCCTTGAGGCGCTTGAAAATAAACTGGGAGATCTCCTCCTTCTGCTCCAGCAGTTCGTCCAAACGGTATTTGCCGATGTACTCCCGGATTATCAGCTGAACACAGGAATAAACCTGGTTCTCCAGATTTTTGATGGTCTCGATCATGACCCTGGGCTCTACCACCTTGTATGTACACATCAGGTTGATCCGGATCCCGATCCTGTCCGCTGTCAGGATCTCCTGCCCTGTGATCTCCAGGGGACGGATCTTAAGATCCACCACCCGGCACAGCACATCCCTGGAGTAGACCCAGTAGTAGTAGGTCCCTGTCTCCAGCTCCCTCACCACCTGATTGTCATAGTAGAGGATTCCCACTTCCCCAGGCTGGATCTCGATCTTCTTATAATATTTTAAAGGGATCTGGGACAGGCAGGCCTTGCCCGCCTGGGCCGCCGTCTCCGGCACTCTCATATCCACAAGCTCCACCTCATACCGGCCCCACACATTCCAGTACAGGTACTCCGTATCTGTGAGAATCTTATGGATCCCCCCGTTCTTTTTCAGAATTCCCATGTGGCCTTCCGGGATGACACCGTAAAGCACCTTCTGGGCAAAGGCCTGGTCCTCTTTTAAAAGAATCTCTCTTGGCACTTTGTTAAATACCACCGGCCCTTCCATATCCTCCACCGCCACCTCATAGCCCAGGGCTTTCAGAAAATGATAGGTGCCGCTGTAAAGAGTCTTTACAAAGCATCCGTCTTTCATCAAAAATCCGCATTGGTTCTGATTGATCTGAATTTTCATGTTCTCCCCTCCATCAATAGGTTCTCTCTGTTCATGCTTCCCCTGTCTTTTGGATTCCGATATAGGATCCGCCGCAAAAAATTCCGCGGGCCTTCCTGCCTGGCAGGCTTTTCCCTTAGAAGGCAGCCCGGCTCCATCCGGCTGCCCGGCTTTCCAAGACCATCCCGATTTGGGACTGCCTTTCTCTTCCGGGCCATGGGATCGGCTGGGTCTGCCCCGCGGGGCGGCGCTGGCGGATTCCCTGCTGCCTGGTTTTGTTTTTCATGTTTTCCATGAAAGCAAAACCGTGCCGGCGGATTCCATATCTTCCTCTTCTTCTCATGGAGACACGTGACAGGTGTCTTTTGACCGCTTTAACCACTAAGCAACAGCGCTTTCGGCGCCGGCGGGATTCGAACCCGCGTAAATCAATCTTTCTCTTTCATGCTTCCGGCGGCATACCCTGGCCCACACGGCGGGCACCGCCTTGCCTTCACGCAAGAACTGTAAGCCGGAACCACCTTTTCCCTCTCGGGTATCTTGATCCTACCATAAACCTCCCCCTTTATCATTTCAAAAACACTGCGAGGTTTGACAGTGTAACTTTACTTGGGGAATTTTGGAAATAAAAAAAACAAGACGGCGACT
>CAMTAF010000039.1 GCA_947066955.1 uncultured Hungatella sp. | reverse complement strand
CCGTGCAGTGGAAGTTTGCCGCTAAAGCGGCGCACGGGCCGCGCGGCGAGTAGGGAGAAAAACTTCCCCTACTCGATTGTTACTGATCCTCCCCCCAGGCCAAAGCGCACCGCACCGCCCGTTTCCATCCTTTCAGCAACTGGGCCCGCTTCTCCTCATCGATCTTGCTTTCAAAGTAGCTGTCGATCTGCCAGTTCTTCACGATATCTGTTTTATCCTTCCAGTACCCCACCGCAAGTCCTGCCAGGTACGCGGCCCCCAGGGCTGTGGTCTCGATGCACTGGGGCCTGGCGA
Source organism: uncultured Hungatella sp. (assembly GCA_947066955.1). GTDB lineage: Bacteria > Bacillota > Clostridia > Lachnospirales > Lachnospiraceae > UBA3402. Next base: position 30,461 of record CAMTAF010000039.1, on the reverse strand, counting down.
TCTTAGCGCCCAGAAGGTCTGCCTGGAACTGCATGAGAAAATCATTGGCGCTGGCCCCGCCGTCCACTTTCAGTTCCCTCATATTGATGCCGGAATCCTGCTCCATGGCCTCCAGAAGGTCGCTGACCTGGTATGCTAAGGATTCCACAGTGGCCCGGATAAAATGCTCCTTGCTGGCGCCCCTGGTCAGGCCCACGATGGTTCCTCTGGCGTAGGGATTCCAGTAGGGCGCTCCCATGCCGGCAAACGCGGGAACCACATACACCCCTGCCGTGTCAGGGACAATATTGCAGTACTCTTCTGTCTGGGAAGCGGTGCGGATCATGCGGAGCTCATCTCTCAGCCACTGGATCGCGGCTCCCGCCACAAACACGCTCCCCTCCAGAGCATACTCTACATGGTCCTCCATGCCCACGGCAATGGTGGTCAGAAGGCCGTGCTCCGACTTAACTGCCTTCTCCCCCGTGTTCATCAGCATAAAGCAGCCGGTTCCGTATGTATTTTTCACATCGCCGGAATGATAACAGCACTGTCCAAAAAGCGCTGCCTGCTGGTCTCCCGCTGCCCCGGCGATGGGCACTTCCCCTGCCAGCACCGAACTGTGGGTGTAGCCGTAGATGCAGCTTGACGGCTTCACCTCCGGCATCATGGAAGCAGGGATTTTAAAATAGTCCAAAAGCTCCTGATCCCAGCAGAGCTTGTGAATATCAAACAACATGGTTCTGGAAGCATTGGTGTAGTCGGTGACAAACACCTGCCCCTTTGTCAGGTTCCAGATCAGCCAGGTATCCACGGTGCCAAACAGCAATTCCCCTCTCTCGGCCCGCTCCCTGGCCCCGGGAACCTGGTCCAGAATCCAGGCAATCTTGCTTCCGGAAAAATAGGCGTCTGGTATCAGCCCTGTTTTGTCCCGCACCTTATCCGCCAGACCGTCTTCTTTCAGCTTATCAATCATGTCCGCTGTCCTGCGGCACTGCCACACAATAGCATTGTACACCGGAACCCCTGTAGCCTTGTCCCACACAATGGTGGTCTCCCGCTGATTGGTGATGCCGATGGCCGCGATATCCTCTCCATGAGCACCAATATTGGCCATGCTGGCCATCATCACGCTGAACTGGGAGGACCAGATCTCCATGGGATCGTGCTCCACCCACCCCGGCTCCGGGTAGATCTGGGTAAACTCCCTCTGGGCCACGCTTTTGATCTCCCCCTTCTCGTCAAACAGAATACAGCGGGAACTGGTAGTCCCCTGATCCAATGCCATCACATACTTTGCCATAAAAAACCCTCCTTAAAAACCTTCTCTTAAAGAAACGGCACGCGCCGCTTTCGCGTCACCTGCCAAGACGTCGGAAGGCATCCTGGAAATGCTGCGCATTTGCCTTCCTCCTCTAAAGAAACGGCACGCGCCGCTTTCGCGTCACCTGCCAAAACGTCGGAAGGCATCCTAGAAATGCTGCGCATTTGCCTTCCTCCTTCTCACAGATACAAAAAAGCGGGGAGTGATACGGAACATCCGCACCAATTCCCCACTCTTTCTCTCTCTCGGTTGCGTTATCTTTAGGGTAACACATTTTAGAGGTAAACGCAACCAGGAAAACTCATTAACTCATTCTTTTAAACAGCAGTCATCCGCATCTACGCATTAACACCCGCAGGCAAACTTCAACGCTATCATCCCTGCTTTCCAGACGGCACCGCGCCCCATATAAGCAGAGATCTATGAAGATCTCAAAAAATAAATATACCTTTATTTTATAAAAAGATATATCTTTTCAAAAAACAAAGATTGACTTTTATGTTGTAATGGTATATACTTGCATCAACTCATGAGGGAAAATAAATTTTAGGAGGGTATTTTACAATGAAGTTTTCTGACCAGTTAACGGAAAAGGCGCTGATCTTTGCCAGCAAGGTTTCTTCGCAAAAACATATGTGCGCCATTAAAAATGCTTTTACCTCATTGATGCCGGTTATCATCACAGGTTCCTTCTGTACCTTGATCACCAATGTGGTCTGCGCCACGGAAGGGAACGGCATCAGCCTTGGGAAACTTCCGGGTATGCACTGGCTGTCCATGTTCACTGACTGGTTCAACGCGGCCAACTACGCGACTCTGAACTTCTTTACTGTGGCCGCCGTGGTGCTTATCGGCTTAGAGCTCGGAAAACTCAATAAGCTCAACGGCTTTATGCCTGGCATTATCTCTCTGTGTTCCTTTATCAGCTGCCTGCCCACAGTGGTTCAGATCACCCATGACAATGTGGTTATCGATGTGGCCAATGTCCTTGGAAAGGATTACACCGCTGCCAGAGGGCTGTTTTTGGGCATCGTTATCGCCCTGGTATCTGTGGAGATCTACACCAAGCTGGTGAACAGCGGTTTCCTCAAGATCACTATGCCCGACTCTGTTCCCAGCAATGTAGCGGGATCCTTCAATGTGCTGTTTCCATCCATGTTCACGATTCTGATCTGCGCGCTGTTTAACTTTTTCACCACTAAGGCCATAGGGATGAGCTTGTATGAGATCATTTACACCTTCCTTCAGACTCCTCTTGAGAAAGTCATGCAGGGCTTGCCGGGGCTCCTGGTGCTGATGCTGGTGGCGCAGCTGTTCTGGGCTATTGGTATCCACGGCAATCAGATCATCAAACCTGTGCGCGATCCTCTTCTGAACGCGGCAATCCTGGCCAACACCGACCTGATCGCCCAGGGTATCACCGATGTCTCCAAACTGAATATCATCAATATGTCTTTCTGGGATACCTATATGTCGCTGGGCGGTTCCGGATGTACCATCGGCCTGCTGATCGCGATCTTCCTGTTCTCAAAAAGGGGAGATTACCGGGCTATCGCCAAGTTGGAAGTGGCTCCCGCTATTTTTGAGATCAATGAGCCTATGACTTTCGGGCTCCCCATTGTGCTGAACCCGCTTTTGGTAGTTCCGTTTATCGTCACTCCCCTGGTCACAGGTACCTTTGCCTACATCATGACAAAGATCGGGTTTGCCGGGGTCTGCGTCTACGCCATGCCCTGGACCACACCGCCCATTTTAAGCGCGTGGCTCTCCACAGGGGGAAGCATCGGAGCCATTATTACCCAGCTGATCTGCATCGCGATATCCATCGCCATCTACATGCCATTTGTGGTCCTTGCCAACAAAGCTGAGGAAAACATAGAACAGTGAAAGGAGAAAACGGTATGACAGAAAAGATCGTTCTTCCCGACGGCTTCTTTTTAGGAGCCGCCGCCAGCGCATGGCAGACAGAAGGGTGGAAAGGAAAAAAAGAAGGACAGGATTCTTACATGGATGCCTGGTACAAGGAAAACCGGGATGTGTGGTACGAAGGCTACGGCCCCGCTGTAGCCACGGATTTCATCAGCCGCTATGAGGAGGATTTTTCTTATATGAAAGAAATCGGTTTAAACTGCTACCGCACCTCCTTAAACTGGTCCCGTTTTCTCACTGACTATGAAAACGCGGTGGTAGATGAAGAGTATGCCGCCTACTATTCCAGCATGATCGACTGTTGTATTGAACACGGTGTGGAGCCTATGGTCTGCCTAGAGCACTATGAGGTTCCCCAGGTCCTGATGGAACAATACGGCGGATGGAATTCCCGCCATGTGGTGGACCTGTTTGTAAAATATGCCTCCAGGGCCTTTGAGCGGTTTGGGGACCGGGTAAAATACTGGTTTGCCTTCAATGAGCCTGTGGTTGTTCAGACAAGAGTCTACTTAGACGGTCTCCGCTGGCCTTTTCATCAGGATTCCAGAGTCTGGATGCAGTGGAACTATCACAAAGCCCTGGCCACAGCCGCTGTCATGGAGGCCTACAAAAAAAGCGGTCAAAAAGGCCCGGACTGTAAGTTCGGTTCCATTATCAACGTGGAAACCGTTTATGCCAGAACCGATTCTCCTGACGACAAAAACGCGGCAGACAAATATGACCTGTTTTACAACCGAATCTTCCTGGATCCGGCTATAAAGGGAAGCTACGAGGAAGGATTTTTCGACCTTCTCGACCGCCATCATATCCTTATGGACTATAAGCCGGAGGATTTAGAACTGATAAAGGGCAACACCGTGGACTGGGTGGGCATCAACCTCTACCATCCCAACCGGGTCAAGGGCCGGATGACCGCTGTGCGGGAGGGCGCTCCATTTCACCCGTCTTATTATTATGAAGAATTCGATATGCCCGGCAAAAGGATGAATCCGTTCCGGGGATGGGAAATCTACCCCAGGATCATCTATGATTTCGCCGTAAGGATGAGGGATGAATATGGCAACAAAGAGTGGTTTGTGGCGGAAAATGGAATGGGCGTACAGAATGAGGGGCAGTACCGTGACCCTTCCGGCATGATTCAGGATGATTACCGGATCGACTTTTTCAAAGAGCATCTGTACTGGGCAGTGAAAGGAGTCCTGGAGGGCTCCAACTTGAAAGGGTACATGAACTGGGCCTTCACAGACAATGTGTCCCCCATGAATGCCTTTAAAAACCGATACGGCCTGGTGGAAATCGATTTGGAGCACAATCGGGACCGCCGTCTGAAAAAATCCGCTTATTTTTTCCGGCAGCTCATAGCCGACCGCTGGTTTTCTTATGAAAAGGATACGGAATATCGATAATTGACAGGCGCCGGCGCGCCAGGAAGGAAATGTATGAAATCTGTAAAAGCTGTAAAAAAAGAAACGGAAACTCAGGCACATATCAGGCAGCTTCGCCAGGAGATCAACTCCCAAAACAGGGATGAAGTCCGTCCGTTTACCATTTACAAGATCATCACCTATCTCTGCACTCTGCTTTTCCCCCTGGTGCCCCTGGCCCTGTACCGCCTGTGGTGTCCCAGGACAGAGTTCTCCCGGCAGGAACAGACTGTGTGGACCGCGGTGATCCTGATGATCGCGGCGTACACCATCTTTCTGTCCCTGTAACAGAACCTGCTTTTTTAAAGTATTGTATTTTTTTCGGCTATCCTGTAAAATAGAAGAGATGCGGCGGTTAGAAAAAACTTTTTGTTTCACCTGACTGCCGCAAAAGAAAGATAGATTCAGGAGCCCATGCCATGACAAAATATGAAGCGATCAGCAGCGATATCCGAAAAAAGATACAAGACGGCACATTTCCCGTAAACAGCCAGCTCCCAACAGAACCGGAGCTGGGAGAACAGTATCGTGTCAGCCGTATTACCGTGAAAAAGGCTATCGACCAGCTGGTCTCCGAAGGGCTGGTTATAAAGAAGCGGGGATCCGGCACCTTTGTCAAAGGGCTGGCAGAGCAGCCAGGAACAGGAGGGCTGCTGCCCCAGGCCAGCGGTCTCTTTCAAACACTGGACAAGTCCAAGATCAAATCCGATGTGGTTCTGTTTGAGATCATACCCGCCCAAGAGGCTGTGGCCGGAAAGCTGAATATCCTGCCTGATGATTTTGTCTATCACATTATCCGGTACCGATATGACCAAGGCTCCTGGCGTACCCTTGATTTCTGCTATATGCCCATCCTGCTGATCCCGGGCCTGAAGAAAGAGCATCTGTATCAGTCTATTTACGAATACATTGAGACCAGCCTGGGGCTGCGGATTCAGAGCGCCCACCGGGTGATCACTGCCCGGCGTCCGGATCAGTATGATAAAAAATATCTTTGCCTGAAAGATACGGACCCTGTCCTGTGCATCGAACAGGTGGGATATTTGGACAGCGGTATCCCTTTTGAGTACTCTACTCAACACCATATCGGTGATGATTATGAATTTAAGACGGTCAGCCTTCGGTGACGGCTGGCCGTCTTTGACCGCGATTTTCCTCTCCTCTATCTTCTCCCTCTTCTCCGCAGCTCTCGCAAAACCTTCCACGCCTGCAGCGCCACTGTGGGGAAAAAGGCGCAGATTCCCACCACGCCGATCTGCTCCAGACTTAAGTCTGACACCGCGAACATTACCTGCAGTCCCGGCACAAAGAGAACGCCGGCCAGGAGAAGGACGCCGGCCTCAAATGCCATGACGGTGTAAAGGTTGCTGAACAGCCCCAGATGGAAGATGGAGTGGCTGCCCCGGCAGTTGAATCCGTGGAACAGTCTGGCTAAGGTCAGGGACGCGAAAGCCATGGTGCTGGCGAGGGCGTCATTGCCCTGGGACAGTCCCATGCTGTAAGCGTACATGGTGCACACCGCGATGAGCCCGCCCTGGATCAGGATATCCCTCAAAAACCGTTTTGTCAGGATCCCCTGTCCGGGATCTCTGGGCGGCTGGTTTAACAGTTCTCCCTCCGGGGGTTCCATGCCTATGGCAATGGCGGGCAGGGAGTCTGTCAGCAGGTTGATAAACAGAAGATGCACCGGGGCAAATGGCAGGGGGAGGGACTTTAAGGTGGTATAGAGAACACAGAAAATCCCCGCCATGTTGCCGGACAGGAGAAATTCGATGGCGTTGCGGATATTCCGGTACACGTTCCGGCCATTGGAAACCGCCTTTATGATGGTGGCAAAATTGTCGTCTGCCAGGATCATGGAGGCCGCGTCCTTGGACACCTCGGTCCCTGTCTGACCCATTGCCACGCCGATATCAGCCTGTTTTAGCGCAGGGGCGTCATTGACCCCGTCTCCGGTCATGGCCGTGATCCGCCCTCTGGCCTGCCATGCCTTCACGATCCTCAGCTTGTGCTCTGGGGACACCCTGGCGTAGACGCTGATGTCCTGGATTCTCTCCTCCAGTTCCCTTCTGTCCATGGCGTCTACCTGGTCCCCTGTCACAGCCTCCTCCCCGTCTCTTAAGATGCCGATCTGTCTTGCTATGGACATGGCAGTCACTTTGTGATCCCCTGTGATCATCACAGGCCGGATTCCCGCCCGCCTGGCATCTGCCACTGCCCCTCTCGCCTCCGGTCTCGGGGGATCCATCATGGCCGCCAGGCCCAAAAATACCAGATCCCTCTCCAGCCCGGAATCGCTGACAGCGGCAAAATCTCCTCTCAGAGGGCGGTAAGCCAGGGCCAGAACCCTCAGGCCTTTCCTGGAACAGCTGTCTCCCAAGCGGGATAAGTTCCGCTTATCCGCCATGGTTATGGAGCGGACCTCCCCTCTGTGGCTGATATAGGCGCTTTTTTCCAAAAGCACATCCATGGCCCCCTTTACCAGCAGCACAGGGCCCTGGGGCATCCTGCACACCACGCTCATGATCTTCCTTGTGGAGTCAAAGGGGATCTCTCTTCCTCTTGGGAACTGCTGCCGCAGACCCTCCGGCGACATGCCGCTTCTGTGCACCAGATGGAGAAGAGCCAGCTCCGTGGCATCCCCCACCTCCTGCTGGTCCTGTCTGGTTCTCTGGCTCTCTCCGGTTCTCTCACTCTTCCCGGAGCTGCCATTTTCCCCCGCCCCCGCCTTCTGACGGCCTCCTCTTGGGTGTTTTGTACCTCTTCCTTCTGGTATCCATCCGTCATTTGCCAGAGCGCAGATCTCCAGAAAAAGCCGGTGTTCTTCTCTCCCCGGGTTCAGCTCCTCCGGCCTCATAAGCTTTCCGTCCAGCCCCACCTGCTCCACGGTCATCCGGTTCTGGGTCAGGGTCCCGGTCTTGTCGGTGCAGATCACAGAGACGCATCCCAAGCTTTCCACTGCCTTTAAATCCTTGATAATTGCCTGCTCCCTGGCCATCTTCTGAGTCCCCATGGCCTGGACAATGGTCACAATGGAGCCCAGGGCCTCGGGGATCGCGGCCACCGCCAGGGCCACGGCAAACATCAGGGAATCCAGCATGGCCATGCCCCGGTACATGCTCAGCACGAACACCACCAGGCAGATCACCATGATCGCCGCAGCCAGACGGCTTCCGAACTGGTCCAGGCTCACCTGCAGCGGGGTCTTTTTCTCCTCCGCCCCGCTCATCATGGAGGCGATCCTGCCGATCTCCGTATCCATACCGGTTCCGGTGACTGCCACCACGCCCCTGCCCCATGTCACAAGGGAGCCGCTGTAGACCATGTCGGACCGGTCCGCCAGGGGGACCTCCCGGGTCACCTCCCGCGCCTGCTTTGACACAGAGTCGGATTCTCCTGTGAGAGAGCTTTCATTGACCTGCAAAGACACACTCTCCAGGATCCTCCCGTCGGCAACCGCCAGATCGCCGCTCTCCAGATACAGGATGTCTCCGGGCACCACCTCCGCCGACGGGATGGAGATCTTCTCCCCATCTCTCATGACTACTGCCCAGGGGGCGGAGAGGGATTTGAGACTCTCCAGAGATTTTCTGGCTTTCTCATGCTGGACAGTTCCCAGCACCGCGTTTAAGGTGATCACCGCAAAGATCACCACCGTGCTCTCCATATTGTCCGTGGCCATGGAGATCAGGGCAGCGCCTATTAAGATCATGACCAGAAGGTCTTTAAACTGTTCCAAAAATACTTTCCAGGCAGGTTTCGTCCCAGCCTCTTTCAGGGCATTGGGCCCATACTGTTTTTTCCTCTCCTGCGCCTGCTTTTCTGTCAGCCCCCGCCTTGTGGTCTCAAGACGGGACAGAACCTCCTCCCCTGTGCATTGATACCAGTCCTTCATGAACAGCAGCCCCTTTTCTTCCTCCTTCCATGTCTATGCCGGAATGAGGAGGAAAGAACTAAAAAATCACCCCCGGACGGCGTCTTCCAGTTCCCGGCAGCGGCCAAGCACCTGTTCCCATTTATATTCCTCCAAAAAATCCGGCTTTTCCATGGAAAAGATCCCGGACAACGCCAGTTTCAGCTCCCTCTGCGCCGCCAGGGCCCCGTCTTTCAGAGTCATATTTCTTTCTGTGGTCTGGGACATTAAGTTTTTGCCAGAGGAAAAACTCCTGTCATGGTCAAACAGAGGGCAGGCTCCTTCCTATGGATAAAGCCCGGTTGCCTGCCCACTCCACGAATTCCGGAAAGGTGATCCCCTCCCTCCGCAACCCAAAAGGCAGCCTGTCAAGATCCAGGATCTGGCAGGAACCGGTTTCCGATATTTTAAGTACAGGTCTGTCTTTCAGCAGCAACAGCATATGGGCATGATCCTCCGTTAAGCCGTGTATTCTGTCACCATTATACTATTCTTCCTGCAAAAAGCAAGAAAACGGCATATGCAATGTCACCGTCCGACAGAGTGATGACCTGCGTGAAGATTGCTATTGGCTTTTTCGCTCATTTCCGCTATACTTATTATCAGATTCTAACTTAACCTTATTTATGAGGAGGTTTACCATGGAAAAAATTACCAGCTTTACTATCGACCACCTGCGCCTGCTTCCCGGCGTCTATGTGTCCCGCAAGGATCACGCCGGTGACACGGTGGTCACTACCTTTGACATCCGCATGACCCGGCCCAACTATGAACCAGTGATGAACACTGCGGAGGTTCACACGATCGAGCATCTGGGAGCTACCTTTTTGAGAAATCATCCGGTCTTCAAGGATCGTGTCCTCTACTTCGGCCCCATGGGATGCCGCACAGGCTTTTATCTTCTTCTGACAGGGGACTATGAGGCAAAGGACATCGTCCCCCTGATGACGGAGATGTTCCGTTTTATCCGGGACTATGAGGGGGAGGTGCCGGGGGCTGCTGCCAAGGACTGCGGCAATTATCTGGACATGAATCTTCCCATGACAAAGTACTTAGCAGACAAATATTTAAGAGAGGTTCTTGACCAGATCACCCAGGAACGACTGGTCTATCCTGCGGACTGAAATTCCTTTCCGCCCCGTGTGCATAAAGAGACAGCCGCGCCGGAGTGTCATTTCACTCCCACGCGGCTGTCTTATTCTTTTATGTGCCCTTTGGGGGCTAAATTCCCGGTCTCTTACACTTCAAAGATCAGGTCTCCGTAGCTTGGGAAGGGCCACAGTTCCTTATCCACGATCATCTCCAGCTGATCCGCCGGTGTCCTCAGGGCCGCCATGGCAGGAACCACCTTGTCATGGTAAGCGTGGGCCCGGGCCTGGGCATCTTCTACGGAAGCGCTCTCCACTGTCAGCTGCTCTAAAGCCGCCAGAGCTACCTTCATGTCAGACAGAAGATCCGAGGTCTCGATCAAAAGCTCGCTCTGAACGCTGACATCCGCCTCGGGACAGGCAGCTTTCACAGAAGTCAGGGAATTGGCCAGCTGGGTGGTGTACTTGATCACCGCCGGAATAATCTGTTTTCCTGCCATGTCCATCATGGTCCTGGCCTCAATGTTAATGGCCTTCGCGTAGGCCTCGTACTCCACCTCGGCCCTGGACTCCAGCTCGGCCCTGGTGAATACGCCGAAGGTCTCATACAGCTTCACGGCCTTTTCCGTGGTCAGGGCCGGGATGGCATCCACCATGGAGCGGATGTTGGGAAGCCCTCTCTTCTCTGCCTCTTCCACCCACGCGTCGGAATAACCATTTCCATTGAAAATAATTCTCTTGTGCTCCGACAGAAGCCTCTTGATCATGTCATGGACAGCGCTGGGGAAATCCTCTGCCTTCTCCAGCTCGTCGGCCGCCTCCTTAAACGCCTCGGCCACAATGGTATTCAGCACCACGTTGGGCGGCGCGATGGAGTCTGAGGAGCCTACCATGCGGAACTCAAACTTGTTTCCCGTAAAGGCAAAGGGCGAGGTGCGGTTTCGGTCCGTGGCGTCCTTATCCAGCTCGGGAAGCGTGGCGATGCCGGTCATCAGCTTCCCGCCCTTCTTGGAGTGGGTGGCCTCCCCTGTGCTGCACAGCTGATCGATCACATCCTCCAGCTGCTCCCCAAGGAAGATGGAGATAATCGCCGGCGGCGCCTCGTTGGCTCCAAGCCTGTGGTCATTTCCCACATCAGAGGCAGACTCCCTCAGCAAATCCGCGTGGGTGTCAATGGCCTTCATCACGCATCCCAGAACAAGGAGGAACTGGACATTCTCGTGGGGCGTCTCCCCCGGGTTCATCAGGTTGATGCCGTCGTCGGAGATCAGGGACCAGTTGTTGTGTTTTCCGGAACCATTTACCCCGGCAAAGGGCTTCTCGTGGAGAAGACATGTCATGCCGTGGCGGCCGGCTACCTTTTTCAAGGTCTCCATAACCATCTGGTTGTGGTCCACAGCCAGGTTCACCTGGTCGTAGATGGGGGCCAGCTCATGCTGGGCCGGAGCCACCTCGTTGTGCTGGGTCTTGGCGGTCACTCCCAGCTTCCACAGCTCCTGGTTTACCTCTTTCATGTACCCGCCGATTCTCTCCCGGATGGCACCGAAATAGTGGTCCTCCAGCTCTTGCCCCTTTGGCGGCATGGCTCCAAACAGGGTGCGGCCCGCATAGATCAAGTCTTTTCTCTGGAGATATTTTGCTCGGTCAACCAGGAAGTACTCCTGCTCCGGCCCCACCGAGGGAACTACTCTGTGAGCCGTGGTGTTGCCGAACAGCCTTAAGATTCTCAGGGACTGGGCGTCAATCGCCTGCATGGACCGCAGCAGAGGCGTCTTCTGATCCAGGGCCTCCCCTGTGTAGGAACAGAAGGCCGTGGGGATGCACAGGGTCACGCCCAGAGCGTCCTCTCTCAAGAAAGCCGGGGAAGTGCAGTCCCACATGGTATATCCTCTTGCCTCAAATGTGGCTCTCAGTCCTCCTGACGGAAATGAGGAGGCGTCCGGCTCCCCTTTGATCAGCTCCTTACCGGAAAACTCCATGATCACCTTTCCCTCCGCGTTTGGGGCAGAGATGAAGGAGTCGTGTTTCTCAGCCGTAACGCCGGTGAGAGGCTGGAACCAGTGAGTGTAATGGGTGGCTCCTCTCTTGATGGCCCAGTCCTTCATGGCATGGGCAACCACGTCGGCGATGGACGGGTCCAGATCTGCTCCGTCTTCCATGGTCTTCTTCAGTTTTTTGAATACGCCTTTTGGCAGGTACTCTCTCATAACTGTCTCGTTGAACACATTTTTGCCGAAGATCTCGGCCACATTGATTACCTCGCTCATAATCCTTCCATCCTCTCTTCTTGGTATCGGCACGCTTAAGAAAATAAAACTGTAAGGCTGTACATGAAAAATGGCGTCCTCCTCAGAACCAGGAGAACGCCGTTGTTCTTTACTTAGATAAGATAAACCATTTTCGAACAAAAAGCAAGTGTTTTTTTAAAGAATTTTTGTCATACTATAGTTTACGCTTTGCCCACAGAGCCGAACAGTTCCATCTTCTCTTTTACAGTTGCCTTGATGGCCTCCGCGCCGGGAGCTAAAAGCTTTCTCGGGTCAAAGCCCTTGCCCTGAAGATCCTTGCCCGCCTCGATGTACTTGCGGGTCGCGTCCGCGAAGGACAGCTGGCACTCTGTGTTCACGTTGATCTTGGCCACGCCCAGGCTGATGGCCTTCTTGATCATGTCCGCCGGGATGCCTGTGCCGCCGTGAAGCACCAGAGGCATGTCCCCAACCTTCTCCTTCACAGCTGCCAGGGTCTCAAAGCTCAGTCCCTTCCAGTTGGCCGGATATTTGCCGTGGATGTTGCCGATGCCTGCTGCCAGGAAATCAATGCCCAGATCCGCGATGGCCTTGCACTCGTTGGGGTCCGCGCACTCGCCCATGCCTACAACGCCGTCTTCCTCACCGCCGATGGAGCCAACCTCAGCCTCGATGGACAGCCCTTTCTCCTTGCAGATCTTTACCAACTCTGTGGTCTTTGCCACGTTCTCCTCAATGGGATAGTGGGAACCGTCGAACATGACAGATGAGAAACCTGCCTCGATGCACTTTAAGCATCCCTCGTAGCTGCCGTGGTCCAAGTGAAGGGCTACGGGAACCGTGATCTTCATCTCCTCCAGCATGCCGTTGACCATGCCCACTACTGTCTTGTAGCCTGTCATATACTTGCCTGCTCCCTCAGAAACCCCCAGGATCACGGGAGACTTTAACTCCTCCGCTGTCTGCAGGATGGACTTGGTCCACTCCAGATTGTTGATGTTGAACTGACCTACAGCGTACTTGCCGTCTCTTGCTTTTTCAAGCATTTCTCTTGCTGATACTAACATGTCAAAACCCCTCCATCTCTTATAATGTGATTGATCTACAGGCCATGCCTGCGGCTGTTCTAAGTATACAACATTCTGGCGGATTTGAAAAGGCAAAAATGACTTTTTAGACGGCCGCTACATGTTGAAATTTTCTGACACCGCGGCTCGCGGAATGGGGAAACATCTCCCATACATAATGACTTTACATCTTTTCGGATCTCAATTATTATAATAAAATCAGCTTCGGGGGCTTTTTATGGAATCAAAAACGAATCCTCCATAAACCATACTGCGACAATATTGTTGTAAAAAGGGGTGAAATGATATGCCAGATGGTCTTGAAATCGCTAAAACTGCAATCGAGGATTTTAAAAAGATTCAAAGATACATGACAATCGCCAAAAAAGAAAACGCTACAGAAACATATGCGGAATTAAAAAGAGAATATCTTTCCTTAAAGGCAATTTTACAAATAGCCGGCGTTAGCCTCACAGATATTGATGAAATCAAAGAATAGCAGCTAAAATCAGCACAGGAAACGTCATAAGAAAAAAATTTATGACGTTTCCTATAAATTTATAATCTTTAAATCACAGTAACCCCAGAATCTCCTCCACAGTCCTCTTCATCTCCTCCCTGCCGCACTCTCTGGTGTGGCGGATGGGAGCCTTGCGGATCTCCTCCACTGCCTGGGGAATCTCCACCCCAGACGCCTGGCTGAGAAGGTCGATGACCTGGAATTCATCTTCCGGAAGGCCTTCACCCCGGATAGCCTCCATAACGCTTCTGGAAAACTTGTAGGGGCTTGCCGTGGAGGCGATCACCGTCTTTCTCGGATCCCCGGACTCTTGCCTATATTTCCCATACACGGCGCAGGCCACACCGGTGTGAGTGTCCATCACATAGCCCGTATTCTGGTATACTTCCTTTATGGCCTCCCTGTCCTCCTGCTCCGTGGCGAATCCGCCCACAAAGTCTTTCATCCTCTCCCTCATGTCCCCGCTGACCGTGTAAGCGCCTGTCCGGGCTAAATCGTCCATGAGAGCTGCCGTCTTTTCCCCGTCACACCCGGCGCTGAGGTAGATCAGCCGCTCTAAGTTGCTGGAGATCAGGATATCCATGGACGGGGAGATGGTGAGAAGAAAATCTCTCTTCCTGTCATAGGTTCCTGTGCGGAAAAAGTCATAGAGCACCTTGTTGTCGTTGGAGGCGCAGATCAGCTTGTCTATGGGCACACCCATATGCTTGGCGAGATAAGCCGCAAGGATATTGCCGAAATTCCCTGTGGGAACGGTCACATTGATCTTCTCTCCGTCCTGAATCTCCCCATTGTTCAGAAGCTGAGCATAGGCGTACACGTAATAGACCACCTGGGGCACCAGTCTCCCGATATTGATGGAGTTGGCGGAGGAGAACACAAATCCCTTTTCCTCCAATTCTTTGGCAAACTCCTTATCCCCGAAGATCTGCTTCACTCCTGTCTGGGCGTCGTCGAAATTGCCGTGGATAGCCACCACCGCCGTGTTGTCCCCCTTCTGGGTCACCATCTGGATCTCCTGGATCCTGCTGACCCCGTCCTTGGGATAGAAAACAATGATCCTGGTTCCCGGCACATCGGCAAACCCTGCCATAGCCGCCTTCCCCGTATCCCCGGAGGTGGCCGTCAGGATGACGATCTCCTTGTCCATGTGGTTTTTCCTGGCCGCCGTGGTCATGAGATGAGGGAGGATAGACAGAGCCATATCCTTGAAAGCAATGGTGCTGCCGTGGAACAGTTCCAGATAGTAAGCCCCGTCGGCCTTCACAAGGGGCGCGATGACCTCTGTGTCGAACTTGCTGTCATAAGCGCCGTCAATACAGGCTTTAAGCTCCTCTTTGGTAAAATCTGTGAGGAACAGCTTCATCACCTCATAGGCAGTCTCCTGGTAGGTCTTTCCCGCCAGCTCCTTCATGGAAAGTTCAAGCCGGGGAATCCGGTCCGGCATAAACAGGCCGCCGTCACAGGCCAGCCCCTTGAGGATCGCCTGGGAAGCGGTCACTCCCTGTTCCCCTCCTCTGGTGCTCTGGTAAGATATATTCATCATAAAGGTCCTTTCCTGGAATCTTCCATTGGTTTTTGGGGACATTTTAGCATATTTTCGGTGAGGGCGCAAGCTAATACGGTTTCCCAGACTTTATGAATATCACACTGAATATTCGCCTTTATATTGGATGTTGTCATATTCCTGTCTCTCCAATCCAGATAAAAACTTTTCGTGACATTTCTAAGATATTTCTAAACTACTGCCTCCACAATTACTTTATTTCCAATCCATATCTCCTGTACCCCTGGTTTCTTTCTTTTATTAAAATTAAAGCTGAGCATATACCCTCTTTTTTTATGATAATAGTCTAAATAATCGGTCAGCTGTGCTTCTCCTCTTTCATTATATTCATTTCCGTGCCAGATCTTAAGTTCCACAATAAACTGCTCACCCAGATAATCTACGATCACATCTGTTCGTCTCGCATCCCTTGTCTGCGCTTCCAGATAATAATTGCCTGTGCCGTTTATAATCGGCTTTAAGTACAGTAAAAAGATTTTCCTGCCATACGCTTCAACAAACCTGTCATCCTTTTCGCTATAAATATCCTGAAAATACTCCACAAACTTTTGAAGCACCAAATCCATATCCAGCCTGTGATTTTTTACAAATTGATTTCTGTCACTATCGCCCCTGGAAAACGCGTCGCTCCTGCTCTCCTGCGCCGCGAACATGTTGAGAAGATACATTTCAAAGACGCGGTTGGAAATCACCACTCTGCCGTCCTGCTCTTTTAGAAAGCCAAACATAAGACCAAGGTTTATGGATTTCTCTCCAGGGCTGAAAATGATCCTCTTCCCACAGTACAAAATGTCTTCCAACATCTCTTTTAAATCCGGATACCTGTCAAGCTGCCTGGCCATGCTGTCGAAAAGGGTCAGATTTCTCTTTAAAAGCATATTAACCGCATAAACTACCCCCTCTTTTCTCCAGATCTTTTTCAATTCCGCATATAGTGGAATTTCCGGCATTTCTTCATCCATCTTTTTGCAGATGGCAGATACCAGATAGGGGTATCCCGAAGTATACTGATAAATTTCTTCTGCCACTTGGCGCATGTCTGCTCCTGTGTTATGCTCTCGTTCATATTCAGTTAACATCGTCTCAATCTGATCCGCAGAAAAACTCATATTAACGTTAAACTCGGCGGCAATATTCCAGGGGCTGTTGTACTTATGATCCGCTTCCGGACGCAGCTTCAGCTTCAGGTTTTTAATATCATAGACCCCCGCCAAGATCACGGAATGAAAAATCGGCTGATTTTCACGGTTCATGTAATATCTTCTGAGCAGCGCCAGAAAGTCTAAAAAAACCTGATTATTTGTGGCGCTGTCCACCTCGTCAATTATCATGACAGCCGGCTTTAACGATACCGCGCAGACCCTGCTCAGCTTCTCAAACAGCTCCATCAGACCCATACGGGGCGCGTCGGCTGGCAGAGGGCCAAGAGTTTCACGCAGAATATCTTTATCCGCCATATCGGAAATCTTAACCCCGTCAGAAAACATCTTTGCAAAAGCCCTGGAAAACGCAGCTTCATTCCGAAACTCCTCTGTCCCAATCCCCTGAAAGTCCATAGAAACAACCATATAGTCTTGTTCCAGATCCTTTGCCAGCAGGCGAAGTGTGGTAGTCTTCCCGTACTGCCTGCCCCTGTTGATGACAAAATAGCTGCCTCGCTCCACATATTTCTTTCTAATCCCGCGGATCCTGTTATCCAGCGGTACCATGTAGTGCATTTCCGGAATACATACCCCTTCCGTGTTGAAATATTTTCCCACCTGGCCAGTTCTCCTTCCCTTTGCAGTCCGGGGCCAAAAGGTCATCCATGACTTTGAAACCCGTAAAAATATTGTACCATCAGGAGCTCTCTGTGTAAAGGATGCCTTTCCGGATTGCAAATTGTCGCTTCCCGGGCGGCCACTTCTTCCTCCCTGTCTGATATACTCCTGTTATCAAATCGAACAACGTTTTTTCTAATTTTCTTCCAGACAGCCCCTGTGATAAGATAACTCCCTATTTAAGATAATGGATAGTCTAACATATCATGCTGACAGGCTGCGATACGGTATCTCATGGAGCGCTTACATGATTTACCCACGAAAAACCGCGTTTCGGCAATTTCTTTGTATTGATCCCTGTCATCAGAAAAGGAGACCTTCCTGTGAAATCCAGGTCTAGGTCTCCTTCTTCTATCTTCTCCTGTATCAGTTTTAGGATATCTTGCCCTTTCCGGTTTAGTTATACCAGAAAACCCCCGCGTTTGTATGAACCTGACCGGAGGACGCGCTGTATATCGTAGTGATGGTAAAGGTCTCGCTGGGATTGGCCTGATTGACATACTCCGCTCCCCATCCATAGCTTCCTTTGCGGGTGTAAGTCGTGTTTCCATTATAAAGCTCCGGCGGCAGGCTGGCGAGGGTCATCCCTTCCTCCTGCTGGTCTCTTTTCAGCTTGTCCCTGTTAAGAATCAGCCAGATGATACCCAGGGCGATAAAAGGCCCTAGAATCCAGCTTATAAACCGGCCGAACACCCACAGCAGGACATGGGCAGCCAGGGCGGTCATCTTCTCCTTTTTGTTCTTAGAAAGCCGTAAAGTTAAAAACACGCCTACAGCCGTAAGAGCGATCCCCAAAAGTACAAAAAACAGTCTTAATAATCTCAAAGAACCAAACTCAAAGTACAGAATCACTGCCACCAGTGTAAGGATACAGCCAAGCATCTATGAAAGCTCCTTTCCCATTTGTAAAATCTGAATTTATCCTAACACATTTTTCCCAGTGACACAACAAAGTAAACTTTAACAATCGGGAATCCAAATTTATTTACAGCGATATCCCTCCGCCCCCAAACACCTTCCTCAGCAGCATCTGGTACTCCTGATACAGCGGATTCTCCTTAAAGTCCGCAAATGTATTTCCTATGCTCTCATAGTACCAGGCGTGAAGGCTCTTGTCCTTGACATTGAACTTCTGCCAGATCTCGTCCCCTATGACCAGATAGTCTTTGGCGGTGCTTCTGAGATTGCTCAGCTTGTCCCCAAAGGCCAGAATCCTCTCCTCCCTTCCGGCCCTGCTTAAGTGATCAATGGTAGCCTGCTTCCTCTCCATCCAGGTTTTTGACTTGTCCTCGCTGGCTCCTCTCACCAAGTTGGCCACCCGTGTTCCAAATTCCCGTTCAACCTCCTCGTAAGTCACCCCGGCGTCTTCAATCACGTCGTGAAGATACGCCGCGGCAATCAGACCCTCGTCGTCTGTCATAAGAGAGACGATCATCGCCACCTCTACAGGGTGGATAATATAGGGCATCCGACTTCCCTTCCTCACAGCGCCCTCATGGGCCCTGGCGGCAAATTCCGCTGCTTTTCTGATCATAGAACTCCTCTCCGCGCGGCAAGTGCGCAGGCTCTCTGAACTGTTACTGCATTTTTCACTGTGGAATATTTTTCATCATAACACAAATTAAGAGAATTTAGAAGATAAACTTGTAAGAACGGCTATTTTCTGCTATGCTATATGATGTTTGAGGAGGAAGGCAAACGCGCAGCGGCGCGTGCCATTACCTTGTAAATAGGAGGTTTATGCTTTATGGCTCGACATACATACCGAAGTTCCCGCCCTTACAAATATAAGAACCGTATGGATTCCGACTTAATCCGCCTGTTACTTTTCTACGTCCTGCCTTTTGTCGTGGTCAACGGGATCATCTTTTTCCTTGCCACCACAAAACCGAAATATGAACTGGTTGTGGAGGGCACCAACGATTACCGCACCACGGACATCACCTTTTCCATCAAGTCCTTTATGCCTCTGAAGGAGGTGACGGTGAAGATGGATTCCGAGCCTCTGGACCTGGTAAAGGTTGGAAAGAAGAAATACCGGGCCACCATTGACCACAACGGGTCCCTGGAGATCTACATGAAGAATTTCAACAGCATGGCCCTGCTGGAATATGAATACATTGATATTCTGGACAATGAGGCTCCGTCTGTGGACGACTGTGTCTTTGAGGACGGGATTCTGACTTTTACCATCAGCGATACCCAGTCCGGCGTGGACTTTTCCTCCATCATCGCCCACACTGCCACAGGGGAGGAGGTTCTTCCTCTCAGCGTTGTCCAGGAGAGCGGGGTCGTGGCCTTTCCCATGGGCTCCGAGGGGCTTACGGTTTCTGCCCGGGATATGTCCGGCAACGAGTTTCTCACCACCTTCTCTGTCAATGACCATCCTGAGACGCCTGAGGAGGAGACGGCTGCCCCGGAACCAGCATAATTATGATGTTTCGGTGGGGTTTCAAAGTCATGTATTGACATGCAAGCATGTCATACATGACCTTTTGACCCTGGCATCCAATTTCAGCACCTCCCGTAGATCCAGTTCAGTTCCCGGCACCGCTCTATAATCTCTTGCGTAAACTGTCCCTTTTTCAGCCGCCACACCCAGTTTCCTCCCAGCGTAGAGGGAGTGTTGATGCGTCCCTCCTTCCCCACGCCGAGATAATCCTGAAGCGGTATCACCGCAAGATCCGCAGTGCTGGCCACTGCCAGGCGGATGAAATCCCAGGAGATCTCCTCCTTCGGAGTGTCCCCGATATTGGCGTACTCTCGGGCAAACTTTCTCTCGCTCTTATCCATAGTCTCATACCAGCCCCGTGTAGTGTCGTTGTCATGAGTCCCTGTATAGACTACACAGTTGCGGCCATAGAAATAGGGCAGATAATTGCTTCTCTCGCCGGTGCTGAACGCGAACTGGAGCACTTTCATCCCCGGAAAACCGGTGTCCTTCAAAAGCTTATGGACACTGGGTGTCAAAAATCCCAGATCCTCCGCAATAATATCCACGTCTCCCAGACTTTCTTTTATCTTTTTGAAAAGAGCCAGCCCCGGACCCTTTTTCCATGTTCCGTTTATTGCTGTGTCGTCGCCTGCGGGGATCGCGTAATACTCGTCAAATCCCCGGAAATGATCGATCCTGACCACATCATACAGCCCAAAACTGTACTTCATTCGCTCCATCCACCAGGCAAATTCCGTCTTCTCGTGATATTTCCAGTCGTAAAGGGGATTTCCCCACAGCTGACCTGTGTCGGAAAAAGCATCCGGTGGGCAGCCGGCCACAGCCTTTGGCTTGTTGTCTTTGTCAAACTGAAAAAGTTCCGGACAACTCCAGGCATCGGCGCTGTCAAAGGCCACATAGATGGGGATATCTCCGATGAACCGAATCCCCTGGGAGTTGGCGTATCCTTTCAGCCTCCTCCACTGACGCTGGAACATCACCTGTTGGAAACAATAGAATTCAACGTCCTCTGCCAGAAGCTCCCTGTATTTCTTTACTGCCTTTTTCTTCCTCATCCGGATGTCCTGATCCCACTGATCCCAGCTTACATCCTTAAAATGCCGTTTCAGGGCAGCGTAAAAGCAGTATTCCCTGGTCTCTGCGGCCAGTTCCTTCCGGAAGATCTTATCCACGCTGTGCCCTCTCTGGACCATGGACTCCTTCCACCGCAGAAAAGCCTTCTCCAGCACTCCGAAACGGCTTTTGTAAATCTTCTCATAATCGATCCTGTCCTCTTCTTCCCCAAAGTCCGCCTCCCGGCATTCTTCCGGAGTCAAAAGACCGTCTTCCGTCAGCTGTTCCAAGTCAATAAAATAGGGGTTTCCCGCAAATGCTGAAAATGTCTGGTACGGGGAGTCCCCATAACCGGTAGGTCCCAGAGGCAGAATCTGCCAATAGCTCTGCCCTGCCGCTTTCAGCTGGTCTACAAACTCATAGGCCTCCTTTGAAAATGACCCGATCCCGTATTTTGACGGCAAGCTGGCTATGGGCAGTAATATGCCGCACTCTCTCATACTTTGTTTCCTCCTGGTTTTTAAGGTATCGTAAGATATCGGCACGCGCCGACGCGCGTCACCTGCCATTTCGGCTTTCCTGATTTATGTGTGAATATCGATCTGGCGGTAGGGGATTTTGATTCCTTCTTTGTCAAAGGTCAGTTTGATTTTCTCGATGAGATCCCACCTGACGCTCCAATAGTCCCCTGTGGCCACCCAGCCTCTGGCTCCCAGCAGAACGGAGCTCTCTTCAAGGCTGTCCACAAACACCAGAATCCCGTCCTCCTGCCTCATGAGAGGGTGATTCGCGAACAATTCCTCCAGAATCTTCTTTGCCTTTTTAAGATCCGACTCATAGCTGATCCCCACTTTGATCTCCAGCCGCCGCTTCTCCTGGGCTGTCACGTTGGTCAGATTGTTGTTGGACAGGGAGCCGTTGGGGAGGATCACTGTTCGGTTGTCCATGGTGTTCAGCACGGTGTACACCAGACCGATAGAGGATACGGTCCCCTCCTCTGTGCCGCAGATAATATAATCCCCCACTTTAAAAGGCTTGAGAAGCAGGAGGGCCACCCCTCCCGCGAAATTCCCCAGCATATTCTGGAGAGACAAACTCAGGGCAAGTCCGGCGGAACCCAGCAGGGCGATAATGGATCCCGAACTGATGCCGAATTTTTCCGCAGCCACAAAGAGGGCCAGGATACAGATGCTTGCGTAGATTGCTGACAATAAAAACTTTTTCAGGGAGACCTCCATCTCCATGCGGGTGAAGGTCTTTCCCAGCATCTTCTGTACCACTCTGGCGAGGCGGGTGCCGATCACCAGGATAATCCCGGCCGCCAGAAGCCGGTATCCCAGGGCCGCAAGACCCGGGAGCCAGCTTTTCACGGTTTCCAGTATCACATTTGGGGTTAGCTGCTCCAGATCCTGCTGGACCTCTTTCACGATCTCCAGGGTCTCCGGAACCAGACCTGCCGACTCATTCCATATCATATACCGCTGTCTCTCCTACAATTTTCTGCGGCCCCTGGCCGCCTGTATCCCTTATTTCTCCGAATCTTTCTTTATTCCTTTCCCTGCCGCTCCGGCTCCCGGCGCTTTAGGCTCCTTTCCGGCAGCCTCCCCGACGGCTTTCTCGGCTTTCTCAGCCTTCTTGGATCCGGCCGCTGCCCTTTTCCTGGTCTTAGGTTCCTTCTTTGCCTCTTCCGCTGCGGCTGCCTTCACCTTCTTTGCTTCCTTTGCCGTTTCCGCCTCAGCCGCCTTTGCTTTCTTTTCTTCCTTTACCTCTTCCGCCGCAACTGTCTTGGCTTTCTCCTCTTCCTTTGCCTCTTCCACTTTAACCGCCTTGACTTTCTCCGCTTCCTTTACCTCTTCCGCTTTAACCGCCTTGACTTTCTCTGCTTCCTTTGCCTCTTCCGGCACAGCCGCCCTGTCCTTCTTTTCTTTCTTCGGCTCTTCCGATGCGGCCGGCTTGGCTTTCTCGGCCGCCGCCTTCTTTCCTTCCGCCTTCTCGGCCTTGGCGGTTTTCTCAGTTCCTGCCTTCTTGGTTCCTGCCGCCTTCTCGGTCTTTGCTTCCGCCTTCTTCTCTTCCTTCACAGGGGTGCAGGTAAAGATCTGGACTCCCAGAGGCGCCAGCAGGATCCGGATAGACTCTTCTCTTCCGCAGCACTCCTCGGCCTTGGAAACTTTCACCCTGGGATTGCCCACGCCGCACCCGCCGAAGGCCTTGCTCTCGCTGTTTAAGATCTCTTTATATTTTCCGTGGAAAGGAACTCCCACCTGGTAATCGTCGTGCTGTACCGGGGCGAAGTTGCACACCACCAGGATGGTCTCCTCCGGCTTCCCGGTCTTTCTTATGAAGGAGACAATGTTGTCCTGGCTGCTGGTGCAGTCAATCCACTGGAAACCGTCGGGATGATCGTCCAACTGGTACAGAGCCGGATAAGTCCTGTACAGCTTGTTTAAAGCCTTCACATACTCTTTTGTCTGTCTGTGGATATCGTACTCCAGCAGATTCCAGGGCAGGCTCTCGTTCTCATTCCACTCGGAAATCTGTCCCATATCCTGGCCCATAAACAGAAGCTTCTTGCCCGGATGGGTCATCATAAACCCATAAGCTGCCCTTAAGTTCGAGAACTTGGCCTCAAAAGTCGCTCCAGGCATCTTGCCCGCTATGGAGCCTTTGCCGTGAACCACCTCGTCGTGGGAGAACACCAGGATAAACTCCTCGCTGTAAGCGTACAGCATGCTGAAGGTCAGCTCCCCATAGTGATGGCACCGGAAATAGGGATCGCACTGCATATATCCCAGGAAATCATTCATCCAGCCCATGTTCCATTTGTAATCAAATCCCAGAGCGCCCTCTTTCACATCCCCTGTGATCTGGGGCCACGCGGTGGACTCCTCGGCGATGAGCATGGCTCCGCCTGTCTGCTTCTTGAAAACAGAATTGAGATGTTTTAAAAACTCCACTGCCTCCAGGTTCTCATGGCCGCCGTAGATGTTGGCCACCCACTCCCCGGGATTCTTTCCGTAATCCAGATACAGCATGGAGGCCACCGCGTCCATGCGGATCCCGTCGGCGTGATATTTTTTCGCCCAGTACAGGGCATTGGCGATGAGGAAATTGGACACCTGGGGCCTTCCGTAATTGTAGATCAGGGTTCCCCAGTGAGGATGGGCCCCCTGTCTGGGATCCTTGTGCTCATACACGCAGGTGCCGTCAAAACATGCCAGTCCTGCCAGGTCCCTTGGAAAATGAGCAGGAACCCAGTCCAGGATCACACCGATCCCCTGTCCGTGGAGATAGTCCACAAAGTACTGGAAATCATCGGGGGTTCCGTACCTGCTGGTGGGAGCGTAATAGCCGGTGACCTGATAGCCCCAGGACGCATCCAGGGGATGCTCCATGACAGGCATCAGCTCCACATGGGTGTAGCCCATGTCTTTCACATATTCTGCCAGCTTCTCGGCGATCTCCCGGTAGTTGTAGAATTCGCTTCCCACAATGGGCTTGCCCTCCTCGTCCTCGGCCACAGGCTTGCGGATCCAGGACCCAAGATGCATCTCGTAGATGGACATGGGCTTGTCCTTGTGTTCTGTCTTCTCCCTGGCTTTCATCCAGGTCTGGTCGTTCCACTGGTAATTGTTGATGTCCCAGACAATGGATGCGTTGTTGGGCCGCAGCTCCGCGTAATTGCCGTAGGGGTCTGCTTTCAGCATAGCGTCCCCGTTTTTGGCCTTCACCTCGTACTTGTACACCGCGCCCTTGTCCAGCCCCGGAATAAACAGCTCAAACACGCCGGAATCCCCCAGCCTTCTCATCTGGTGGCGCCGCCCGTCCCACATATTAAAATCTCCCACCACGCTGACGCGGATGGCGCAGGGAGCCCAGACCGCGAAATACACGCCCTTTACACCCTTGATCTCCATGATATGGGCGCCCAGCTTCTCGTAGGCGTCATAGTAGATCCCTGCCGCGAACTTGCCCAGCTCCTCCTCCCCGATCTGAGGCCCGTAGGCATAGGGATCGCCCATCTCCTTGGTATCCCCGTTGTCATAGGTAACTGCCAGCGTATAGTCGGCAGCCGTCTTGCGGGGAATCAGCACTGCAAAATATCCGGCCTCATCCGCCATCTCCATGGGATACTCTTTCCCGCTTTTAAGTTTCACTGATATGGATGTTGCCGTGGGGATAAATGCCTGCACCAGCAATCCGTTCTCAGTCACATGAGGTCCCAAAATCCGGTGAGGATCCACTGCCTCCGAGTATACCAGTTCTTCAATACCCGCCCAATCCATCATTTCATATAAAGTCTTGTCCATGAAGATACCCCCTCCTGTAAAAATCTTATTTTTACCATTTTACCATTATTTCAAGACTATTACAATGAAAACACATCTTTTTCAAACTATTTTTCTAACTGACGGTAATGAGCCAGCATCAGATCCACCATCCTCCCGTAGGTCCTGACTCCTTCCTCCTGGGAGTTGATCTTTAAGTACGTGTCATTCATCTGATTGGCCACCTCCGCCACTTTTCCTTCGTAACGGTTCCAGAATTCACTGTTGTCTCGAAGATCTGCCAGGGCCTGAGGGCAAAGGCTGTTGTAAAGCCGGGCGTAAGTCTCCCTGTCCTGTGCGGCCAGGGCATTGGTCGCGTAGACCCATCCCGTCAGATACCCGCTGTACTGAAAACACCGTCTCTCCGATTGGATACAGGCCAGATATCCGATAAAGTTGGCCTCATCCTCTCTCATATATCCCCGCAGGTGGGACAGCTCATGGCACAGGGTATGGGGTATATTGTAAGAGGGCATCTTCTGATTGTAATTTGCTTCCACCGTAAAAGGAGAATAGATGCCGCACAGCTGCTGCACAGACAGGATCCAACATATGGTTACCGGTTTCGGCCTTGGATAATAGCCGGCAAGCCCAGGGTAGATCTCTCCCAGATTCTCCATGGCCTCCCGGCCCCAGTATACCCAGCCGTACTCATAGGCAGAACTGTCCGCGGTCTCGTTGACCTTCTGTGTCAGATAGCGGCACAGCTGCGCCAGCTCCTCCACAGAAGACTGCCGCGCCTCCAGCTCCAGCTCGCTGGAAAACGGTTTCCGGTAATAGTTGATCCCGCATTGATAAGTATACAAAAATGCCGCCGCCCCCACCACCAGAACCGCCCGGCTCGCGATGGAACTCCACTCCCCCCTATGGCGCCACACATACCACAGGGACACAAGCCCCAGCCCGTACAGTCCCAGCTCCGCCGCCGACACAGGAAAGATCCCCCAGATTCTCCCCACCACCGACACCAGGACCGCATATACATGGACCGCGTACCAGGTCCCGAAAGACGGAATCTTTCTGGCAGCAAGCTGCCCTGCCCCCGCGGCTGCCAAAAGCATGACGCCTGCAAAAAATATCTTTCTGTTTCGGTTATTTTTCCCGGTTCTCATTATGTACGTTTCCCCTTTACCCGCTATTCACTCCTCTTATCTTATCATACTCCCCGCCCTGCTTCACTAAAAATTTTCTTACCTTTTTGTAAAAGTCCTTGCGCAAACCCGAGAAGTCATTTACACTTATTCTGACCCCATATTCTTTTGGCGTCAAGATCAGTATAGAAAGAAGGTTATATCATGAACGACAATCCATCGCCCCAGGCAAGCCCGGAAAATGAGGACAAAAAAGAAAAGTTTGACCTAAAGGCGGAGATCATCAGCTGGATCCAGATCCTGGTCATCGCCTCCCTGATCGCTTTCGTCTTAAATAGATTCATCATCGCCAACAGCAGAGTCCCCAGCGCTTCCATGGAGAACACCATCATGACCCACGACCGGGTGATCGGCTCCCGGTTAAGCTACTATTTCACGGACCCTGAGAGAGGCGACGTGATCATCTTCTATTTCCCGGATGATATCACGGAGAAGACCTACTATGTAAAGCGCATCATCGGCATGCCGGGGGAGACCGTGGATATCCGCGACGGCCATGTGTACATCAACGGCTCCGACACTCCCTTAGACGAGCCCTACATCAGGGAGGAGATGGAGACCCCTGTGGAACTCCACTACGAAGTGCCGGAGGGGTGCTACTTTATGATGGGAGACAACCGCAACTACTCCGCTGACTCCCGGTTCTGGCACAATACCTATGTGAAGAGGGAAAAAATCGTGGCCAAGGTGCTGTTCCGGTATTTCCCCAGCATTGGGAAGATCCGGTAGGGAAATGGGGAACCAAATGGAGGTGTTTACATGAGCGATTACAAACCGCCATTTCATATAACAGATAAAATGACATCCTTGATTGCGGAAATCAGTGAACAGGTGGGCCGCATTACCGTCCTGCAAGGGGGAACCATCAATCCCCGCCTGCGGCGTGAGAACCGCATCCGTACCATTCACTCCTCTCTTGCAATCGAGCACAACTCCCTAACACTTTCTCAGGTAACAGCTATACTAGATGGCAAGCGTATTCTTGGAAACCCGAATGAGATCAAAGAGATTCTGAATGCCTATGAGGCATACGAGTTGACGCTTCAGTTAGATTCGTCCTCCGTGGACGATCTTCTGAAAGCACATAAGCTGATGATGAACGGACTTGTACCTGAGAACGGCAAATTCCGCTCTGGCGGCGTGGGCATATTCAATGGTGGGGCGCTGATCCACATGGCTCCTCCGGCAGAGTTTGTGCCAGAGCACATTCAAAACCTTTTTTCATGGTACCAACAGTCCGAGCTTCATCCTCTGATTAAGAGTGCGGTTTTTCATTACGAATTTGAATTCATCCATCCCTTTGCAGACGGGAATGGCCGCATGGGGCGGATGTGGCACAGCCTCCTGCTTGGCAAATGGAAAGAACTCTTCTTCTGGCTTCCCATTGAAGAATTGATTCAGTCCCGGCAAAAGGAATACTACGATGCTCTCGGCGTCGCGGACAAACAAGCTGACAGCGCGGAATTTGTAGAACTGATGCTTGAAATCATCAGAGACAGCCTAAAAAAAGTTACGGTTGTTGGCCGCAGCACCGATCAAGATAGCGATCAAGTCGCCGTTCAAGATCAATCACCTGTCCGCCTCTTGCTTTCCGCGCTTGGAGACGATACGCTTTCTGCCTCGGAACTTATGAAACAGCTCGGTCTTTCACACAGACCGAGCTTTCGAAAGAACTATTTAAACCCTGCCCTGGAGCAGAATCTGATTGAACGCACAATTCCTGACAAGCCAAACAGCAGAAACCAAAAATACCGAAAAAAATCTTACATCACCCTCTGATACAGCATCACCATCAGCGGCATGGTCACGATGCACAGCAGGGTGGTGGCCACATTGATGGCGCTGGCATAGTCCGCGTCCTTTCCGTACACCTGGGACATCTGGGTGATGGTGGAGGCCGACGGGGTGATGGTGGCCAGCAGGGTGATCAACAGGATGGTCTCCCCCGCGGGAACCATGGAAGCCAGGCCTGAAAATTTTATAAACAGGATATTTAAAAGCGGAAATCCTATAAGGCGCACAAAGACCATCAGCCCCAGGTTCTTATAAGCAGCCAGCTTCTTTAAATCCATGTTGCCGATGAGCATCCCCGTGACAATCATAGCCGCCGGGCCCACCATGCTCCCCACGGTGTCAATGGAATCCTGGAGAACGGCGGGAAGCTGGATGCGGAAGAGAAAGAGCAGGATTCCGACCAGGATGGAGATCATGTTCACGTTGGTGGCGATCTTCCTGATGTCGATCCTTTTCTCCCCGCACAGCAGCATCTTTCCGTGGCTCCACAGAAGGATCAGCTGCACCGACAAAAAGGCGCTGGTGTAGATGACCCATTCCTTTCCCAGCATGGCTGTCACAATGGGAATGATTAAGTTGCCCGCGTTGGAGTAGATGGCTGACGCTTTCTCAACCGGATCCCAGCGCAGCGCCTTTCCCAGAACCTCTGTCACAGCGATCAGGATCACATGGACGGCCACTGCTCCTATAAGGGCCAGGATCAGGCCGTCACGGATCTCCCGGGTGTACTCCACCTGAAAAGAGGAGATGATCACGCAGGGCATCACCAGGTACAGGGTGACCACGGAGATGCTCTTCCCCTCCTCTGCCTTCAAAACCTTGGTCTTTACCAGGGCCGCTCCCATGACCATGATGAGAAATAAAGACAGAATCTTTTTCGCCAAAATAAGCGCTATCATTTGCCCCTTTCCTCCTTGTTCAATGTTTCGGCACGCGCCGCTTCGCGGCACCTGCCAGGTCGTCGGAAGGCATCCTAAAAATGCTGCGCATTTGCCTTCCTCCTTGTTCAATGTTTCGGCACGCGCCGCTTCGCGGCACCTGCCAGGTCGTCGGAAGGCATCCTAAAAATGCTACGCATTTGCCTTCCTCCTAGAGACGCTCAAGCAGGCTGCACAGCACTTTGTAGCAGCTGTCAAAGGACTCAAGGTCAAGGCGCTCGTCAGGGGAATGCACCCCCTCTGCCGTGGGGCCCATGGTGATGATGTCCATGTCGGGCCACTTGTTCTTGGCCACTCCGCACTCCAAACCGCCGTGCACTGCTTTCTCTGCCAGATCTTTTCCCGTACAGCTCTTTACCGTCTCCCTCATGGCCTCCCGCAGAGGGGATTTTTCCTCATAGCCCCAGGCCGGATATCTGCCTGTCTTCTCCTGCTCCAGGCCGTAGAGCCTGCCTAAGATCTCCAGTTCTTCCTCCATCTCCTGGATGTAGGACTCAAAGGCGGACCGCATGGACACGGACACTTTCACCTGCTGCCCCTCGGTCTTTACCACCGCTAAGTTCTCCGAGGCAATGGTGTGGTCCTTGATGTTCATGTTCTTGTGGCGCATCCCGGTGGGGCAGATGAACAGAAAATCTCCTATCTTATCGCTCTCCTCCTGGCTCCACACCTGGGCCACAGCTGCCCTCTCAAGAACAATCCTCAGTCCCTTGTCGCTGTAACGCAGCTCCTCCCGGATCTGTCCTTCCATGGCGGACACAATCTCCTGTAACTTCTTCTCCTCTATATCCGCGGCAAACTCCGCCCAGCAGTCCCTTGGGATCGCGTTGTCTTTGGAGCCTCCGTCCACGGCCGACAAGGTGACAGCGCCTTCCTTGCGGAGTTCTTTCAGCACCCGGGCGCAGATCTTGATGGCATTGCCCTTTTCCATATGGATGCAGCCGCCGGAATGTCCTCCCTCCAGCCCGCCCACGGTGAGCCTGTAACCTGTCTTCTGTGTATCCTCCTGGTGAATCTTCAGAATGCCGTTCCACCGAAGTCCGCCGGCGGCCGTGATCACGGTCTCCGCGCCTCCTCCGCCCCCGTCTAAGTTAATATACCTGCGGCCCTTTAAGTCCTCCGGTTCCAGGGCCAGGGCCCCGTCCAGCCCGATCTCCTCCAGCACCGTGAACACGCACTCCAAAGGCGGGTGGGCCAGGGTATCGTCCGCCAGAATCGCCAGCATGTAGCACACCCCCGTGCCGTCATCCGCCCCCAGGGTGGTGCCCCGCGCCTTAAGCCAGCCGTCTTCTATGTACAGGTCCAAAGGATCCTTCTCAAAATCATGGGCAGATTCCGGCGTCTTCTCGCACACCATATCCATGTGGGCCTGGAGAACCACTGCCGGATGATCCTCATAGCCCGGCGACGCCTCCTTGTAAATGATCACATTGCCCATATCGTACTGCTTGTACCGAAGTCCCTGCTTTCTGGCAAAATCCACCAGATAATCGCTGTACTGCTTTTCAAAATAAGAGCCGTGGGGGATGGATGCCATCTCCTCAAAATACTTTTGATAAGATTTTGACCAGTCCAAAACCTGTTTCATCGCTTTTCTCCTCGCTTTTCCTAGTATGTTTTTCTTTTATCATACTCTATTTTTCTGATGCAGGCAACCCGTTCTGCCGCCGCGCGGACAAAATTCCTCTCAGTGTCCATGCGCAATCGAGTAAGGGAGGCTTTCCCCCTACTCACTGCGCTGGGGCGAGGCCGCGCAAGCGGCCATATTTCCTTTCCGCCCCATATGCAATCGAGTAGGGGAGGCTTTTCCCCTTACTCGCCGCGCGGCCCGTGCGCCGCTTTAGCGGCAAACTTCTACTGCACGGGCC